>JBDLWC010000192.1:0-3987 GCA_039804485.1 Verrucomicrobiota bacterium | reverse complement strand
GGCGACTTGGGGCTGACCGATTCCCCGACAACGCATTATATCTTGGCTGGTTTTTCCATCCACCATGGAGACTGGGCGGCGTTTTCATGCTTACTGCGGTCTTTCCGCTTGGAAATCCATGCGCAGTTCGGTTTTCCGGCGACCAAGGAACTTCACGCGGCTGAATTGTTGGGAGGTGCCAATGCCGTCTGCGGGGTCGGGCGTCATGAGCGACTGCTGATCGCCCGCCACTTGATCTACCGCCTTGCGCGTTGCGGTTTGATCAAGGTCTTCGCGTGGGTCGTCAGGAAATCCGATACTTGTCCGATAGCGCTCATCGCCCCTTGCGCCATGCGTGACCTTGAGCGCTGGACTCAGGCGGGTGCGTTGAGTGACGCCAAGTCCTGCCAGCACAAAGGTTTTTACGTCATACACGACCGGATGTCATCGCCGCTTTTCAAGGACATGCCTAGGCCGCCACTGCTCGTCGGGCACCCGATCGGACAATGTTCGCAAGAGGTCGAGATGATCCAGGTCGCGGATCTCATCGCCTATGCCGTCAAACAGAAATATTCTCCGAATCGGTATGCGCTTCGTTCCGGTGCCGTCACGCTGTGCGATAAGTTGAAGCCGATCAGCTTGGGCTGGATTGAGGTCTCCTGAATGAGGAAAGCCGCCTTGCGGCGGCTTCCTGGTGGTATCATACGGAACCCCGAGGGTACTTTCAGATACGAGATGAAGTAAGTGCTTTTCGATGTCGCCGTCAAGGCTGACGATGAGACGCGACGCGTCGCGTCCCTGCCTCACTTCGCCGCGGCCTTCGCCCATGAGTCCTTCAGGCCGACGGTGCGGTTGAATACGGGCAGGCCGGGTCGGGAGTCCTTGGCGTCGGCGCAGAAGTAGCCGGTGCGTTCGAACTGCACCCGGGCGCCCGGGGCGAGCGCGAGCAGGGCGGGTTCGACGAAGCCGCGGATCGTCTTGAGCGAGCCGGGGTTGAGGAGCGTCCGCCAGTCGGTGCCTTCGGGGATGTCGTTGAGGTTCTCGTGCGCGAAGAGGCGGTCGTAGAGGCGGACCTCGACGTCGCCGGCGTGCTTTTCCGAGACCCAGTGGATGGTGCCCTTGACCTTGCGGCCGTCCGGGGCGTCGCCGCCGCGGGTCGCGGGGTCGTAGGTGCAGGTGACCTCGGTCACGTTGCCGGCGGCGTCCTTCTTGCAGCCGGTGCAGGTCACGAAGTAGCCCCAGCGGAGGCGGACCTCCTGGCCGGGCGTGAGGCGGAAATACTTCTTCTCCGGGATCTCCATGAAGTCGGCGCGCTCGATGAGCAGCGTCTTGGAGAAGGGCACCTTGCGGGTGCCGGCGGAGGGGTCCTCGGGGTTGTTGACCGCTTCGAGCTCCTCGACCTGGCCTTCGGGGTAGTTCTCGATGACGAGGCGCACCGGATCCAGCACCGCCATGAAGCGGGAGGACGTCTTGTTGAGGTCGTCGCGCACCGCGTGCTCGAGCAGGGCGACGTCGGAGAGCGAGTTATGCTTCGTGATGCCGATCGTCTCGCAGAACCGGCGGACGGCGGCGGGCGTGTAGCCGCGGCGGCGCAGGCCCGAGACCGTCGGCATGCGGGGGTCGTCCCAGCCGGACACCCGCTTCTCCTGCACGAGCTCGAGGAGCCGGCGCTTGGACATCACGGTGTAGGTCAGGTTGAGGCGGGCGAACTCGATCTGCTGGGGCTTCGCGGGGGTGTCGAGCGTGCGGAGGAGCCAGTCGTAGAAGGGGCGATGGACCTCGAACTCCAGCGTGCAGATGGAGTGGGTGATGCCTTCGTAGGCGTCTTCGAGCGGGTGGGCGTAGTCGTACATCGGGTACACGCACCACTTGTCGCCGGTGTTATGGTGGTGGGCCTTGCGGATGCGGTAGATGACCGGGTCGCGCATGTGCATGTTCGGCGACGCCATGTCGATCTTGGCGCGGAGCACCGCCTTGCCTTCGTCGAGCTCCCCGCGGGTCATCCGCGCGAAGGCCGCGAGGTTCTCCTCGACGGTCGCGTCGCGGGTCGGGCTGGGCTTGCCGGGGTGTTTCTCGTCGCCGTGGAACTCGCGGATCTGGTCCTGGGAGAGGAAGCACACGTAGGCTTTGCCGAGCTGGATCAGCCTGATCGCGTCGGCGTGCATGCGTTCGAAGTAATCCGACGCCTGGTAGTAGTGCTCGTGCCACTCGAAGCCCAGCCAGCGGACGTCCTCCTTGATCGAGTCGACGTATTCGACCTCCTCCTTGGTCGGGTTGGTGTCGTCCATCCGCAGGTGGCAGCGGCCCTTGAATTCCAGGGCGAGGCCGAAGTTCAGGCAGATGGATTTCGCGTGGCCGATGTGCAGGTAGCCGTTGGGCTCCGGCGGGAAGCGGGTCGCGACGGACGCGTGCTTGCCCGAGGCCAGGTCGGCGTCGATGATCTGCTGGATGAAGTGGCGGTGGGCCGCCGGCGCGGGGGTTTCGGAAGACATGGACGAAAAACTTAAAAGGGGTGCAAAGGTGCGAATCGGCGCGAGCGCCTGTGCAAAAGTGCAAAAGCGGTGTCAGGCGGCGAAGGCCTTCAGGCGGGCGAGGGTGGTCTCGCGGCCGAGGACGCGGAGGACGCCGAGGAGGTGGGCGCCGCCGCCCTGGCCGGAGGCCGCGAAGCGCGCCGGGGCGAAGTAGTCGGTCGGCTTGCGCTCGTGGGCGGCGCCGACGGCGGCGAACGCGGCCTCGAGGGCCGGTTCGGTCCAGGCGGCGGCCTCGAGGGCGGGCAGGAGCTCGCGGACGCGGGCGACCGGGTCGCCGTCCTTCTTGGTGAGGTTGGCCAGCGCGCCTTCGTCTTTCTTGAAGCCTTCGGCGAAGAAGAAGCCCACGAACTCAGGCAGGTGCTCGAGCGAGACCGCCTTCTCCTGGACGATGCCGAGGACTTCGGCGAGGCGGGCGTCGGAGACCGTCGTGTCGATGGTCTTGCTCTCGAGCAGGATCGGCCGGGCGAGCGCGGCGAACTCGGCGGCGGGCAGGTTGCGGAGCGTCTGCGCGTTGACGTGCGCCATCTTGCGCTCGTCGAAGCGGGCGTTGGACTGGTGCACCGCCGAGATCTCGAACTGGCGCACGATCTCCTCGATAGGCAGCACTTCCTTGCCGTCGGCCGGCGTCCAGCCGAGCAGGCAGAGGTAGTTGCGGACCGCGGCGGGCAGGTAGCGGCGCTGCTGGTATTCCTCGATCAGGGCGCCCTTGTCGCGCTTGGACATCTTGCCCGGGCCGTCGGTCTTGAGGATGAGGGGGATGTGGGCGTACTTCGGGGGCTCGACGCCGAAGGCCTTGAAGAGCTCGAGGTGCTTCGACGTGTTGGAGAGGTGGTCCTCGCCGCGGATCACGTGCGTGATCTTCATCTCGATGTCGTCGACGACGTTGACGAAGTGGAAGACCGGCTCGCCGTTGGAGCGGAAGATCACGAAGTCGCGGTCTTCGACGCGGGCGACCTGGCCGCGGACCATGTCGTGCAGCACCATCGGGGCGGCGTCGACCTTCTCGTAATCCTTCTTCAGGTGTTCGTCGTAGGCGGCGGTGCGGGCGCCTTCGAGGCGGAGCCACCAGGCGCCGTCCTTCTCGTAGGCGCGTCCTTTGGCGGCGAGCTCCTGGAGCTTGGCCTTGTAGAGTTCCGTGCGCTGCGACTGGAAGTAGGGACCGTAGTCGCCGCCGGCCTCGGGGCCTTCGTCCCAATCCATGCCGAGCCAGCGCATCGAGTCGAAGATCACCTTCAGGAAGGCGTCGGAATTACGCTCCTTGTCGGTGTCTTCGATGCGGAGGACGAACTTGCCGCCGGTGTGGCGCGCGTAGAGCCAGTTGAACAGGGCCGTGCGGGCGCTTCCGATGTGGAAGAAGCCGGTGGGACTGGGTGCGAAACGGACGCGAACGGTGCTCATGGTCGAAAAATGGGAAACGGTCACCTTGCCCCGCCCCGGCCTCGGGCGGCAAGCATCCATGTGCGTAGCTCGAAGCAGG
>JBDLWC010000191.1:0-5444 GCA_039804485.1 Verrucomicrobiota bacterium | reverse complement strand
TCCTCCACAACCCCTACAACATCGCCTTGCGCCTGGAAAAAGACCCGACGAAGAGCGACACGGCGGCGATGCGCTTGTCCTTCCGTTTCTGGGACAACTGGACCGTCAAGTTCTCGACGACCTCGAAGGGCAGCTGGACGCGCCGCATCGGCGACCTGGCCAGGGCCGTCGACCCCACCTCGAACAACTTCGACAGCCTGCGCACCTACATCGCGACCGGCACCGTGCTGCAACCCGGCGAATTCCGCGTCTTCAGTTCCGCCAGCTCCCGTCCGGACCCCTTCACCCGCGTCCCGCCGCTCGCGAGCAACAGTTATAACTTCCTCGGCGGATTCTGGCTGCCTTGGCTGGACCCGGCCGGCGCCCCGGTCACCCGCCAACCGGGTGAAGAGGTCCGCGTGCAGATCATGAATTCCGGCGAGTTCTTCGTCCGCCACCTCCTCAGCTCCTGGCCCGGCGACAGCATCATGGAGACCGGCAACTCGAGCGACCCGCAGATCTTCAACGTGTGCAGCCAGATCCACGAACTCTCGGCCCTGAGGCTCTCCCGCAGCGGTCAGCCTGCCGAAAAGTTCTTCCCATCCGGCTCGACGCTGCCCAGCCCGGGCTCGCCTCCGCAGATCATCGGCGTATTCGACTACGGCGCCCGCTGGGCGCGCGACTCCCAGCCGTTCCCCCTGTTCTCGCACTCCAATCCCATGGCGACGACGGTGCGCTCCGACGCCGCCGGCATCAACCTGGGCGATTCAGCCTACGACACCTACGCTTCCACGACCCCGAGCTTCAAGATGGTCCTGCGCGAAGCCAACAACTGGTCGGAAGTGATGGAAGCCACCGGCGCCGGCGCCCGGCTGGCCTTCGGCGGCAACTCGGTTTCCTCAGGCGCCGGCGGGCAGTCCTCGGCGGTCTACACCGAGGTCCCGTTCGCGCCGCCGCTGAGCCTCGCTCAGTTCGCCCACGCGAACTTCACGATCCGCGACCACGAACCGCTGCTGGCCATCGGCAACAGTTTCGCCACGCCTTACAACGCGATCAACGAGATGAGCCGGACCGAGTACGGCGCCACGACCTGGGACCACTCCTGGATGCTCAACGCGGCCCTGTTCGACCGGTTCTACTTCTCCGGCGCCGCGCCGGAGATCGCCCGCAGCGCCAAGGTCAGCGAGAAACGGACGCTGAGCAAGGTCCTCGATGATTTCGTCGCCGGCACCGGCACCCTCGCCAACCCCCGGACGTCGCTCTGCTCCGACCGCGACCCCGTGACGACCCGCGCCATGGTCGGCAGCCATCGGCGCATCGCCGCCGCCACCCTGACCGACGGAGCGTTCAACGTGAACAGCACCTCCGTCGAAGCCTGGACCGCCGTGCTGGCGGGCGCCAAGCGCAACGCCATGGGCAAGGCGACCGAAGACCAGCCGGGGAAGAACCAGAACGCCCGCTTCCCGCGGGCGACCCGGGCCGACCAGGCCGGCTTCAACTATAAATCCCTGTTCACGTCCGCGGACGCATGGACGGGTCTAGCCACGCTCGACGACGACCAGATCAAGCTGCTGGCGAGATCCATCGTGGACGAAGTCCGCAAGCGCGCCCTCACGGTGCACCGCAGCCCGGTGCAACGCGACCATCAGCATCTGGTGCGCACGCCAAAGGATTATGACTGCCAGGCCGACACGTTCGACATCCCGGTGCCGTTCACCGGCATGGGGCAGTTCGTGAACCGCAACCTTTGCGGGTGGCAGCCGGTGAACACCGCGACTTCGATGAACGGCTGCCTCCAGAACGCGATCACCCGGGCCGACGTCGACGGCGCGAATCTCTCGAACCGCACCGCCAGTCCGGCGCCGGTCGCGAGCGCGGCCTCGCTTGATCCGGCCACCGGAGGCGCGGCCGGCGTCCCTTGGGTCAACAGCTCGCTGCGTCAGAACATCACGATGTGGGATCCGCGCACGGTCAACACGAACCGCGGCCACATGCTCATGGGGGCGCCCACTTCGCTGACGCAGGCCGACGTCTTGGCGGCGATCGGTCCCGGCCTGTCCACGCGCTCCGACACCTTCGTCATCCGTTGCTATGGTTCCGCGGTCAGCCTGGGCTCCAGCGATCCTGCGGCCGGGTGCTGGCTCGAGGCCGTCGTCCAGCGCCGACCGGAATTCTGCGACCCGTCCCAGCCGCCCGAGACCGAAGTCTGCGATCCGGCCGACTCCTACAAGACCAACCCCCGGCTTCTGAAAGTGAACGGCGTCCTCGGGCGTCGCTTCAAGATCGTCTCCCTCCGCGTCCTTTCCTCCCGTGACCTCTGATTTTCTCCGCCCTGCCCTCGGCCTGCTCCTGGCCTGCACCGCCTTCGGCGCCGACCCGGCGTCCGACGACGGCCGTATCCGCGTCAGATTCCGCGCGCTGGCCTTTGACGAGGCCGTCTTCGGCGCCGGGTATCAGGTCGGCCGGGATTTCCGCCCGCTCGACATCAGCAGCAATTGCTTCACCGCGGAACAGAGCTATGTCGGCCTGAATCCGCTTCAGCTCGTGCAGAAGACGGAAGGACTGCCGGAGGAGGCTCCGGAAACCATCGCGGCGCGGACCGAACTCACGCAGGCGGAGCAGCGGATCCAAGCGCTCGCCAAAGAAATCCAGTCGGTCGAAGAGCGCCTCAACCCGCTTACTTCCGAAATCCGCGAGCGCGGCGCCAAAGCCAGGTCGAGCCTCTCCGGCCAGATCCGGCAGCTCGAGACCGAACGTGACGAGCTTAACCAACGGATGAACGCGCTTTCAAAAGCCGCCAACGCCGCCCGCGAAAAGATCAACAACGCCCCCGCCCGGCCGGGCAAGCCGGAGACCAAGCAGCCGAAGAAGCCTGACGCCAAGCCCAAGCCTGTGGTCGCGAAGGAAAACGACCTCCCGCCCCACCGCCCGCTCGCTGACGTGAAGTTCCCCGGCGACGGGCGCTACCTCGTCTTGCTCCAACGTACGCCGACCGGCACCAAGGCCAGCGCCATCGACGACAAGGAAGGGGCCTTCCCCTATGGTTCGATGCAGTTCATCAACCTCGCCGGCGTAGAGGTCGAAGTCCGCTTCGGCAACGAGACCTTGGCGCTCAAGCCGAACGGCAAGGGCGTCCTCCGCCCCTCGTCCGGCAACAACACCTACGCCGAAGGCGAGATCTTCACCAAGGTGGATGACCAGTTCCTGCTCGGTTACTCGATGCGGATCTTCCAGCAGGACGACGTCCGCACCCTCTACTTCCTGATGCCAGGCGAACCGGGCAGCCACGGCGTCCGCCTCAAAGGCATCGAGGAGCGCCGGCCGCCGGAAGAAGCACCGGCCGGTGGCGGCAAGTCCGGGCAAGCCAGCCCCGGCCTTTGACCGAGGTCAGGGACGTTCAAACACCATCAGGTGCTGCCAAGGCAGGCCCGGCTTGTTCTCGAGGAAGCGGTAACCGGCGGACGCGAACTCCTTCCGGGCCTGGACTTCGGTCATCTTGTGATGGGGCTTGATCGGCACGGCGTCGTCCTCCGCGCGGAACTCGACCAGATAGACTCGTCCCTTGGGCTTCAACGCCTGCCGCAGGGAGGCGAGCATCTCGGCGGGATGGTCGAACTCGTGATACGCATCCACCAACAAGGCCGCATCGAGGCTGCCCGCAGGCAGTTTCAGGTCCGTGACCGTCCCGAGATGCGGCCGGACGTTACGGATGCCGCGGCGGGCGGACTCCCGGGTCAGGAAATCGAGCATCTCGGGCTGGATATCGACCGCCACGACCTCGCCCTTCGGAAGCAAGGGCGCGAGGCGGAAGGCATAATACCCGGAGCCGGCGCCGACGTCGGCGATCACGGTGTCGGGCGCCAATTCAAGGAGCGCGATGGCCTTCGTGGGCGCTTCCTCTTTCTCACGTGTCGTGCGCTCCAGCCAACCGATGCCGGGATGGCCCATGACCTGCGAGATCTCCCGCCCGTGGAAGGTCTTGCCGATGCCGTCGGGCGAGGCGGGGCAATCAGCATAAGGCGAGACGACCGGGGCGACTGCGCGGGATGCCGCCGCCGCCGGACGCCCCCAGAAGAACATCGCCCCCGCAGCGCTAAGAAGCAGCACGGAGAAAGCCACGGGGTAACGCTTGAGCATGGCTTTAAAATGTCGTGGGCCGACGAGGGCGCAAGCCCGCGGCACGACCGAGAACAGACCGCCGGGACGGCCCCGGGCGCGACCGCCCCCTGCCCGCCTAACCCGGCCTCACGGAACGCCTGAACGATGCGGGCGCCGTAAGGCTGAGGTCGACGTCAGGAAGCGTAGCGCCAGTCGAGGATCTCCGCCTGCAGGAGCCGGCGGCCCTGCCAGCGGTTCCACTGCAGCCGTACCGCCATTTCCACCGGACGTCCCGCCTCGGGCATCCGGTCGGCCATCCGCCAGGCGACGAAGTTCAGGCGGCGACCGCCGCTGAGCGGCAGCTGATGCCGGAAATTACCTTCGCCGAAAGGCTGCGGAGGACGATCGAAGGCGAAAGCCTTGAAGCCGAACACCGGCTCAGGATTGCCTTCGCCGAAAGGCTGCAGCAGGTCGAGGTCTTCGAGCAGCTGGTCGCTCACCTCGGAAGGCTTCAGCCAGTGCGCGATATCGATGTCACGTCCGTCGACCAACGCCACGCCGGCGATGCGCTGTTCGGCCACCGCCGCGGCGAAACGCTGGCGGAAGGCGTCGACCTGGGCGACGTCGAGCGAGATTCCCACGGCCATGGGATGGCCGCCGTAGGTCTTCAGAAGGTCCGCGCAACCGGTGAGCGCCTCGACGAGGTTGGTGCCGGGGACGCTCCGTCCGGAGCCCTTGGCGGTCTCCCCCTCCTTGCCGAGGACGATGACCGGACGATCCAAGGTCCGGCAGATCTTGCCCGCGGCGATGCCCACCACGCCCGGATGCCAGTCGCCATGCAGGACATAACCCGCCAGGTCGCCCATGGCCTTGGCCTGCGCCATGGCCTCTTCGGTGACCTTCTTGTCGATCTCCTGGCGTTCGCGGTTGATGGCGTCGAGCTGGGCCGCGTCGCGCAGGCAGTCCTCCGCGTCGTCGGACAGGAGCAGACGCAAAGGCAGCGAGGCGTCGGCGAGGCGGCCGCTGGCGTTGATCCGCGGGCCGATGCGATAGGACACGTCCACCGAGGAGAGCACCCCGCCCGGCTCCATCCCGCTCACCGCGATCAAGGCGCGCAGGCCTTGGCGACGGGCTTCGCCCAGGGCTTTCAGTCCGTGCGCCGCCAGGATCCGGTTCTCGGCGCGAAGCGGCACGAGGTCGGCGATGGTGCCCAGCGCGGCCAGATCGAGATAATCCTTCACGGCGATGGTGGTGCC
Organism: Verrucomicrobiota bacterium; assembly: GCA_039804485.1. Taxonomy (GTDB): domain Bacteria; phylum Verrucomicrobiota; class Verrucomicrobiia; order Opitutales; family UBA953; genus UBA953. The sequence continues at coordinate 111 of JBDLWC010000191.1, read as the reverse complement.
GCGCTCGTCACCCGCGAGACGCAGGACCTTGAGCACGCCGTGGATGAGCTTGAAGACCAGGCCCGCCGTGCAGAGCGACTGCCAGGGCGCGTCGGCGGCGTCGTTGACGCG
>JBDLWC010000190.1:0-3696 GCA_039804485.1 Verrucomicrobiota bacterium | reverse complement strand
CGTGGTCGAGCATCTCGCGCATGGCCTCGCGGAGATCTTCGCGCTTCATGACCTGGCGGGCCTTGATGCCGAAGCCGTTGGCGATCTTGACGAAGTCCGGATAGAGGCCGCCCGGGTTGTCGGGAGAGCCGATGTTCTTGGCGTCGCCGAGGATGGTGTGGCCGCGGGTGCCGGCGTAGAAGCGGTCTTCCCACTGCACCACCATGCCCAGGTGCTGGTTGTTGAGGATGAGGATCTTCGCGTCGATCTTCTCGATCTTCATGCACGCGAGCTCCTGGATGTTCATCAGGAACGAGCCGTCGCCGTCGATGTCGATGACATGCTTGTCCGGGTTGGCGACCTTGGCGCCGATGGCGGCCGGGAGGCCGAAGCCCATGGTGCCCGCGCCGAGCGAGCTGATGAAGCGGCGGGGTTCGCCGAAGTGGTAGTACTGCGGGGCCCACATCTGGTGCTGGCCGACGCCGGTGGCGATGATGGCCTTGCCCTTGGTCTCCTGGTAGAGGACTTCGACGGCTTCCTGCGGGAGGATGTGCTTGGTCTTGCGCTCGTAGCTGAAGGGGTAGGGGTGCTCTTTCTTCCAGCCGTTGATGGTCTCGTACCACTTCTTGAGGTCGGGCTTCTTGAAGCCCTTCTTGGTCAGCGCGGTGAGGCGGGCGAGCGCGTGCTTGATGTCCGAATGGATCGGGTAGTGCGCGAACTTGTTCTTCTGGTGCTCGGAGCGGTCGATGTCGATGTGGACGATCGTCGCGTCCGGGGCGAACTTCTCGACGGCGCCGGTGATGCGGTCGTCGAAACGCGCGCCCATGGTGATGAGGAGGTCGCTCTTGCAGACGGCCCAGTTGCCGGCGACGGTGCCGTGCATGCCGTACCAGTAGAGGGACTGCGGATGGTCGCAGGGGAAGGCGCCGAGGCCCATCAGCGTGGAAGCGACGGGGATGCCGGTGGCCTCCGCGAAGGCGCGCAGCTCCTTATGGGCGTCGCCGGAGAGGATGCCGCCGCCGATGTAGATGGCGGGCTGCTTGGAGCCTTCGATGAGGCGCAGGACCTTCTCCAGCTCGCTGTCGGCGCACTTCGGCGGGACCGGCAGGCCGGGGATGGAGACGTCGTCGGGGCTCTTCGGGAAGACGGGGACCCACTCGTGCTGCTGGATGTCCTTCGGGATGTCGATGACCACGGGGCCGGGGCGGCCGGTCGTCGCGATCTTGAAGGCCTTGTACATGATGCTCGGCAGCTCGTTGTAATCGAGGACGAGGAAGGAGTGCTTCACGATCGGCAGGGTCATGCCGTAGAAGTCGGTTTCCTGGAAGGCGGCGCGACCGATGAACTGCTGGTAGACCTGGCCGGTGATGCAGATCAGCGGGATGCTGTCCATGTGCGCGTCGGCGATCGCGGTGACGAGGTTCGTCGCGCCGGGGCCGGAGGTCGCCATGCACACGCCGGGCTTGCCGGTCGAACGCGCGTAACCGTGCGCCATGAAGGCGCCGCCCTGTTCGTGACGGGGCAGGATGGTGCGGATCTTCTTGGAGCGGGTCAGGCCTTGGTGGAGCTCCATCGAGGCGCCGCCGGGATAGGCGAAGATGGTGTCGACGCCGAGGTTCTCGAGGCAACGGACCATGACATCACAACCGCGCATTTTGACCCCGGTCTTGGCCGAGACGGCCGAAGGATCGGAAGCGGTGGATTTCTGGGCGGCGTTCTTTTTGGGCATGGTCGTAGGGGGCAGGTCGAGCCTGCAGGGAATGGGTTAGAAAAGGTGGCTGGCTTGCGGGGGCAAGTGTGAATAAGTGACGGGGGAAGAGGGGGAGGGGCAGGGCGAGGGTTAAGTCCCGATATGCCTAAAAATAGGCAAATCACCCCTGTCGGTCCCTCCGGCGCCTCAGAGATGCCGGATGCAATTCAACCCGGCGACCTGGATGGGCCCGTGGATCGCCCCCTGAAGGTAGGCATGGGCGATGGTGACCGCCTCCCCGAGGGTCTTGCCCTTGGCCAACTGGGCGGTGATCGCCGCCGAAAGGGTGCAGCCGCTGCCATGGGTGTCCACATGGGGCGCCCGCCGGGCGTTGAAGGTCTTGGTCTCGCCGGTGGGCCAGGCGAGGCAGTCGGTGAGGTCGTCGCCCTCGGCGTGGCCGCCCTTGAGCAGGAAGGGCACGCCGTAGGTCCGGGCGAGCTCGAGCGCCTCGGCGACGCCGCCCAGCGATTTCCGGCCCAGCAGGATTGAGGCTTCGTCGAGGTTAGGCGTCACGAGCGCGGCCAGCGGCAGCAGGTTCGTCCGCACGGCGGCGATGGCGTCCGGCGCGAGCAGCGTCGCGCCGCTCGAGGCGACCATGACGGGGTCGACGACGGCGGGGATGCCGGAGCTCTTGATGAAGCCCGCGACGGCCAGCACGATCTCGGCGTTGAGCAGCATGCCGGTCTTGAGCGCGCGCGGCTGGAAGTGCGCGGCGACCTGCGCGCATTGCTCGACGACGAAGGCCGCCGGGCAGGCCTGCACGCCTGAGACGCCGCGCGGATTCTGCGCGGTGAGGCAGGTGACCGCGGTGGTTCCGAACACGCCCTGCGAGGCGAAAGCGAGCAGGTCCGCCTGGATGCCGGCCCCGGCGCCGCTGTCGGATCCGGCGATGCTGAGTGCCACGGGCAGGGCCCGGGAAGAGACGGGGTGGGTCATGTTTCGTCAGCGGGGTGGCTGATTATATTAGGTGTTTAGGCCTAGTATCGACTTGTCGCAAGGACTTACGATAGTGATAAACCCGGGTTCATCCCTTTCCGCTTGAGTCACTCTGGTCGCATTTCTTCCACCCAACCCTCCGCCGACGCCGTCCTCGGTCTGGAGCGTCTCGTCGTCGGCCGCGAATGCAACGGCTTCGACCGGCTGCCGGCCGCCCGCAAGGCGCGCGCGTACGCGGAGCTGATCCGTCTCGGCCTCGCCTACGGCAAGGTCGAGGAAGTCGCCGGCCAGGACTTCCCGGTGGTCACGGTCCAGCGCGTGAGCTCGCGCGGCCGCCGCCTCCGCCGCACGCTGCGGCCGGTCAGCAAGCCGCTGGGCTTCGGCTGGCGCCTGTTCTGGACGGGCCTCCTGCTGGGCGCGACCTTGCTGGGCTGCCTCTTCCTGATGGCCAAGGCCACGGGTAGCTGAGCGTCTGAGCCTTGGCCGTCGCCCCGGGGGCGCGGCCTGCCGGGCACGAAAAAGGGGCGCACCTCGCGGTGCGCCCCTTTGCTTGGTCCGGTCCGGCCGGCTTACTTCTTGGCGGCGCGCTTCTCCTCGATCGCGGCCTGGGCGGCGGCGAGGCGGGCGACCGGCACGCGGTAAGGCGAGCAGGAGACGTAGGACAGGCCCACGCGGTGGCAGAACTTGACGGACTCAGGCTCGCCGCCGTGTTCGCCGCAGATGCCGAGCTTGATGTCGGGACGGGTCTTGCGGCCCTTCTCGATGGCGATCTGGACGAGCTGGCCGACGCCGGTCTGGTCGAGCGTGGCGAACGGGTTCTTCTTGAAGATCTCGTTCTCGGTGTAGGCGCCGAGGAAGTTGCCCATGTCGTCGCGGCTGACGCCGAGCGCGGTCTGGGTGAGGTCGTTCGTGCCGAAGCTGAAGAACTCGGCGGTCTCGGCGATCTCGTCGGCGGTGAGGGCGCCGCGCGGGATCTCGATCATGGTGCCGACCGTGTAGGCGATCTTGGTCTTCTTCTCGGTCATGACGGC
>JBDLWC010000189.1:0-4648 GCA_039804485.1 Verrucomicrobiota bacterium | reverse complement strand
TGAGTGCTTTGATCATGGTCGGGGGGGTGGGGGTTGTTTTTAGGTGTCACGATGTCGGCGGTCGGACTTGGGTCGCCCGGGCGGGCGGGCAGCGACATGACATCGATTCATAAAGGATGATGCCGACGGAGGCCTGATAAGGACATTTATTTTCCGATACCTCGCCGAGAGGCATCCCCGCCCGGGACCGCCGCAAGCTGCCGGTGCCCTCAGGCCCGCGCCTCGACCGGCCGGCCTATTTGTATTTAAACGCCAAGGCGACGGACAGCCGGCAAGATACGCCCGAAGAATAGCGGGCGGGCCGAGGAACATCCCGGCCTGTCGAGCGGTCTTAATCCGTCGAAAGACTCATCAGGCTTCCCTCTTCCGCTTTCCCTCCTAACCTTCCGGCAACTCCCTTTCGTCCATGCGTAAGCCATTTCTCGCCCTGCTGGCCCTGCTCGCGAACCCCGCCTTCGGGGCCGACGCCATCGAATTCAACCGTGACATCCGGCCGCTGATCGCCGACCACTGCTTCCACTGCCACGGCCCGGACCCCGGCACGCGCAAGGCCGGGCTGCGCCTGGACACCGAAGCCGGCTTCTTCGCGCCGCGCGTGGACAAGAAGGGCAACGAGGAACCCCCGACCATCATCAAAGGGCAGCCCGACAAGAGCAGCCTCTTCCAGCGCATGATCTCGAAGGACGAGGATGAGATCATGCCTCCGCCGGAAACGCACAAGCCGCTCAAGCCCGAGCAGATCGCGCTCGTCCGCCGCTGGATCGAGCAAGGCGCCCCTTGGCAGCCCCACTGGTCGCTCGTGCCGCCGCGCAAGGCGGCCCCGCCCGTCGTCGCCGACGCCGGTTGGAACACGCACCCCGTCGACCGCTTCGTCCGGGCCCGGCTCGACGCCGCCGGCCTGCGTCCGGCGGAAGAAGCGGACGCCCGCACGCTGCTCCGTCGCCTGAGCCTCGACCTCACCGGGCTGCCCCCTTCGCCCGAGTTCCTCGCCCGGCATCTGCCGAAGGAGGGCGCGCGCCTGACCGACGCGGCCATCGGCGCGGTCATCGACGAGCTCAGCGCCCTGCCCGCCTACGGCGAGCATCGCGCGCGCTATTGGCTCGATGCCGCCCGTTACGGCGACTCGCACGGCCTGCACTTCGACAACCCGCGCGAGATGTGGCCCTACCGCGACTGGGTCGTGAAGGCGTACAACGCCAACCAGCGCTTCGACCAGTTCACCCTCGAACAGCTCGCCGGCGACCTGCTCCCGAACCCGACCGAGAGCCAGCTCATCGCCACCGGCCTCCAGCGGTGCAACGTGACGACCAACGAAGGCGGCACCATCGCCGAGGAGAACCTCGCCAACTACGCCGCCGACCGCGTCCAGACCGTAGGCTGGGTGTACCTCGGGCTCACCACCAACTGCGCGCAGTGCCACGACCACAAGTTCGACCCCATCACCCAGAAGGACTTCTACTCGCTCGCCGCGTTCTTCCGGAACACCACCCAGAAGGCCCTGGACGGCAACGTGAAGGACGGCCGCGGCCCGATCATCCATGTCCCGACCGATGCGGACCGCCCCCGCTGGCAGGCCTTGCCGGCCGAGATCCAGGCCGCCACGCAGGCCATCGAAGCCACGCGGAACGCGGCTAAGTCGGACTTCAAACAGTGGCTCGCGAAGGCTAAGCCGGCCGACCTCGATGCCGACCTGCCGACCAAGGATCTCCTCGTGCGCCTCGGCCTGGACGAAGGTCAGGGCGTACCGGCCGGAGCCAAGGCCACCGGTCCGCTGAACTGGCAGAAGAACGGCCGCGCCACCGCGGCGCCCGTCTTCAGCAAGACCGCCACGCTCGAACTCGGCAATGTCGGCGACTTTCGCACCAAGCAGGCCTTCAGCGTGTCCACCTGGGTGCGGGCTCCGAAAAGCGACGCGATCGTGACGCTCGCCGCGCGCATGGATGACGCGCGGGATGCGCGTGGCTGGAGCCTTTACCAAGCCGGCGGCACCGTCGGCTTCTACCTGATCGCCAAATGGCCGGGCGACGCGATCGAAGTCGTGTCCACGAAGGCGGTCGCCAAGCCTGACGCCTGGCAGCACGTGCTCCTCAGCTACGACGGTTCCGGCAAGGCCGCCGGTGTGAAAATCTACGTCGACGGGCAAGCGGTCGAGACCAAGGCCAAGGTGGACAAGCTCAAGAGCGACGTCCGGGCCGAGACCCCGACCCGGCTCGGACAGCGCAGCACCAGCCAGCCCTTCGAGAACGGCTCCCTGCAGGACGTGCGTTTCTACGGCCGGGCGCTGGCCGACACCGAGGCGATGCTGCTGGCGAAGATCCCCAAGCTACGCGGCTATCTCGCCGGCAAGCCCGACGAACGCCAGCAGGGGCTGCTGCAGGAGCACTACCTCGCGACCCGCAATCCTGCGTTCCGCGAAGCCGGACAGAAAGTATCGCGCCTGATGGCCGAGCAGAAGGCCATCCGGGACCGCAGCCCCATCACCCACGTCCAGGAAGAGCGCAAGGACAGCATGCCGATGGCGAACATCCTCCTCCGCGGGGCCTATGACAAGCTCGGCGACAAGGTCGAAGCCGCCGTCCCCGCGGCGCTCGGCAAGCTCGCCGCCGACGCGCCCAAGAACCGCCTCGGGCTCGCCCGCTGGATCATCAGCCCCGAGAATCCCCTGACCACGCGCGTCACCGTCAACCGCATGTGGCAGGAGGTCTTCGGCACCGGCCTCGTCAAGACCTCGGAGGATTTCGGCATCATGGGCGCCCTGCCCAGCCACCCCGAGCTGCTTGACTGGCTCGCCGTCGACTTCCGCGAGAACGGCTGGGACGTGAAGCGTTTCTATCGCCTGATCCTCACCAGCCAGACTTACCGCCAGGCGGCGGTGATCACGCCCGAGAAGCTCGAGAAGGACCGCGACAACGCCCTGTTCAGCCGCGGTCCGCGCTTCCGCATGGACGCCGAGATGATCCGCGACTACGCGCTGGCGGCCAGCGGCACTCTCTCGTCGCGCATGGGCGGGCCCGGCACCAAGCCCTACCAGCCCGAGAACATCTGGGAGGTCGTCGGCGTCGGCATCCAGCCTTACCGGCAGGACAAGGGGGAGAACCTCTACCGCCGCTCCGTCTACAACTACTGGCGGCGCATGGCGCCGCCCGCCAGCCTCGAGCTCTTCAACGCGCCGAGCCGCGAGGTCAGCTGCGTCCGACGCGACCGGACCAACACGCCGCTCCAGGCCTTGGTCATGATGAACGACCCGCAGTACGTCGAAGCCTCCCGACAGCTCGCCCAACGCACGCTGCAGGCCGGGGCCAGGACCGCCGCCTCCCTCGGCTACGCCGGGCTGCTCGACGCGGCCGCGGTCCGCCTGCTCTGCCGTCCCCTGCGCGACGAAGAGAAGGCCGTCCTGATCGAAGGCCTGATCCGCTTCCGCGCCCACTACCAGGCCCATCCGGCCGACGCCGAAGCCCTCCTGAAGGTGGGCGACGCGCCCGCCGACCCGGCCGTGCCGAAGCCCGAGCTCGCGGCCTGGACCATGGTCTGCAGCCAACTCCTCAACCTGGACGAAGTCCTCAACAAATAATCCCGATGTCTCTCCTCGAAGAATGGAACCGCCTCCACACCCGTCGCCGCTTCCTCGGCGCCGGGGCGAACGCGCTCGGTGCCGCCGCGCTCGGTTCGCTGCTCGGCAACACCCTCGCCCACGCCGCCCCCGGCGCCGTGAAGCCCAACCATCAGCCCAAGGCCAAGCGCGTCATCTACCTGCACATGGTCGGCGGTCCGTCGCAGATGGACCTCTTCGACCATAAGCCGAAGATGAAGGAGATGTACGACAAGGACCTGCCGGCGAGCATCCGCCAAGGGCAGCGCCTCACCACCATGACGAGCGGCCAGAACCGCTTCCCCATCGCGCCGTCCAAGTACAACTTCCGGCAATACGGCAAGAGCGGCATGTGGATGAATTCCGACCTGCTGCCCCACCTCGCCAAGAACGCCGACGACATCTGCTGGATGCGCTCGCTCCACACCGAGGCCATCAACCACGAGCCCGCCATCTGCGCCATGCAGACCGGCAACCAGATCTCCGGCCGCCCGTGCATCGGCTCCTGGGCCTCCTACGGACTCGGCTCCGAGAACGACAACCTGCCCAACTTCGTCGTGCTGATCGCCACCCCGACGAACCGCGCGCAGGAGCAGGCCATCTCGGCCCGCCTCTGGTCCAGCGGCTACCTGCCCGGCGAGCACTCCGGCGTCTCCTTCCGCAGCAAGGGCGACCCGATCCTCTTCATCAACAATCCCGAAGGCGTGCCGGACGACGTGCGCAAGCGGACCATCGACGGCATCAACCAGCTGAACCGGATGAACTACCAGGCCGTCGGCGACCCGGACATCCACACCCGCATCAAGCAGTATGAGATGGCTTTCCGCATGCAGGCTTCCGTGCCGGAACTCACGGACCTCAGCAAGGAACCCGAATCGACGTTCAAGCTCTACGGCGAGGAGGCGCGCAAGCGCGGCAGCTTCGCCAACAGCGTGCTGATGGCCCGGCGCCTCACCGAGCGAGGCGTGCGCTTCGTGCAGATCTACCACAACAACTGGGATCACCACGGCAACGTCAACGGCCGTCTCCCCAGCCAGTGCCGCGACATCGACCAGCCCT
>JBDLWC010000188.1:0-2734 GCA_039804485.1 Verrucomicrobiota bacterium | reverse complement strand
CGCTGATCACCGCCCGCGTCACGCACCTGACCGAGCACCTGCGCGCCCACCGCAAGGATTTCCACTCTCGTCGCGGCCTGATCATGCTGACGAACCGTCGTCGCAAGCTCCTCGCCTACCTGAAGTCGACTGACCTGGACCGCTACAACGCGCTCCTGGCCAAGCTCAACCTCCGCAAGTGAACGTCGCCTCCGGGCGCCCCTGTTCACCGAGCGTCCCAGCCTAGGCTGGGACGTCCGCTTTTCACCCAACCCAACCACAACCCGCCGGGCACTTCCGCCCGGCACAACGCACCAAGCAAACACACATGAAACAGAAACACTCCGTGACCATCGAAGAACTCGGTATCACGATCAACACGGGCTCCATCGCCCGCCTCGCCAACGGCGCGGTCACCATCAGCAAGGGCGAGACCACGCTCTTCGTGTCGGCCACCGCCGCCGAAGACCTGCGCTCCCCTGACCAGGACTTCTTCCCCCTGACCGTCGACTACCGCGAGAAGTTCGCGGCGGCCGGCCGTTTCCCGGGCGGTTACTTCCGTCGCGAAGGCAAGCCTTCCGACAAGGAGATCCTGACCTCGCGCCTCTGCGACCGTCCCCTCCGCCCGCTCTTCCCCGAAGGCTTCCTCAACGAAGTCCAGGTGATCGGCCTCCTCCTCTCGGCTGACCAGATCAACGACTCCGACGTGCTCATGGTGAACGGCGCCTCCGCCGCTCTCCTCTGCTCCGACATCCCGTGGAACGGCCCGATCGCCGGCATCCGCCTCGGTCGCGTCAACGGCCAGTTCGTCGTCAACCCGACCCACGAACAGCAGTATGAGTCCGACCTGGACCTCATCTACGTCGGCAACGAGAACGACATGATGATGATCGAAGGTTCGGCCGACCAGCTGCCGGAAGCCGATTTCATCGCCGCCCTCGAATACTCCCAGAAGGCCATCCAGCCGATCATCGCCGCCCAGCGCAAGCTCGCCGCGATGTACTCCAAGACCAAGCGCGTCTTCCCGCTCGTCGTCTGTGAGCCGAAGGCCCTCGCCATCTGCGAGCGCGTCGCCGGCGAAGGCGACCAGCTCAAGAAGGCGATCTTCCTCGCTTCCAAGAAGGAACGCGGCGACGCCGTGAAGGCCGTGGTCGAGAAGGCCAAGGCCGCCTGCAAGGCCGAGCTCGGCGACGTCTTCGACTCCCGCCAGATCAAGATGGCCTTCGAGAAGCTCCAGGAGAAGGTCTACCGCAACGCGATCATCCAGAGCGGCGAACGCGCCGACGGCCGCAAGCCGCTGGATCTCCGCGCCATCTCCTGCGAAGTCGACGTGCTCCCGCGCGTCCACGGTTCCTCGCTCTTCCAGCGCGGCGAGACCCAGGGTCTCGTCCTCGCGACCCTCGGCACCTCCAAGGACGCCCAGGAAGTCGACGCCATCACCGGCGGCCCGAGCAAGCGCTCGTTCCTCCTGCACTACAACTTCCCGCCCTTCTCGGTGGGTGAGACCGGCCGCTTCGGCATGACCTCCCGCCGCGAGACCGGCCACGGCAACCTCGCCGAGCGCTCGCTGCTCTCCGTCCTCCCGTCCGAGCAGGACTTCCCGTACTCCATCCGTCTCGTCTCCGAGATCATGGAGTCCAACGGTTCCACCTCGATGGCTTCCGTCTGCGGCGGCACCCTCGCGCTCCTCGACGCCGGCGTGCCCATCAAGGCCCCGGTCGCCGGCATCTCCTGCGGTCTCGTGACCGAAGACGCCGCCGGTAAGATCGTGAAGCACCGCGTGCTGACCGACATCATCGGCGCCGAAGACCACTACGGCGACATGGACTTCAAGATCTGCGGCACCCGCGAAGGCATCACCGCCTTCCAGCTGGACCTCAAGATCCACGGTCTCCCGATCGGCATCGCCAAGGAAGCCATCGCCCAGAACAAGGGCGCCCGCGACGCGATCCTGGACATCATGACGAAGAAGATGCCTGCGACCCGCGCCGAGCTGAAGCCCTGCGCCCCCCGCACCCACCGCATCAAGATCCCGTCCGACAAGATCGGCGCCCTCATCGGCCCGGGCGGCAAGAACATCAAGCGCATCACGGAGTACACCGGCTGCCAGCTCGACATCGACCAGGACGACTCCGGTTGGGTCACGATCTTCGCGACCGACGGCGAGTCCCTCGCCCGCGCGGTCAACGAGGTCAACCTCCTCTCGGCCCAGATCGAGATCAACAAGACCTACAAGGGCATCATCCGCTCCGTGAAGGAATTCGGCGCCTTCGTCGAATGCCTCCCCGGCCAGGAAGGCCTCGTGCACGTCTCCGAGCTCGCCGACCACCGCGTCGAGCGCGTCGAGGACATCTGCAAGCTCGGCGACGAGATCATCGTCAAGTGCGTCGGCATCGACGACAAGGGCCGCGTGCGCCTCTCGCGCCGCGCCGCCATCGCCGAGAAGGAAGGTCGCGAATACGCTCCCGCCCCGAAGCCGATGGACCGCCCCCGCGGCGACCGTCCGGACCGTGGCGAGCGCCGTCCCTTCCGCGAACGCGGCGGTGACAGCGAAGGCGGCCAGGGCTAATCCCGGCTGAGTTCGTCAACAAGGCCCCGGCTAACCCCGGGGCCTTTTTTGCGCCCGCATCACCCGGTAGTTCTATAGCTTGGTGCCGACTTGCCCCCGCTTGTCGTCGACGACCTGCGTGCGCGTCCAGAGGTCGTGCCACGCGCGCTTGTCTCGGCGGAAGAGCGGCACGTGGAAGTTCACGAT
>JBDLWC010000187.1:0-3663 GCA_039804485.1 Verrucomicrobiota bacterium | reverse complement strand
AGGCGACTTACATCGAGATCGAATTCGCCAAGGGCGATGCCATCGCGCTCAACGGCGAGAAGATGTCGCCCGCGACCATCCTGGCGAAACTCAACGAGTTCGGCGCCGCCAACGGCATAGGCCGACTCGACCTGGTCGAGAACCGCTTCGTCGGCATGAAGAGCCGCGGCGTCTACGAGACCCCGGGTGGCACCATCCTGCACTTCGCCCACCGCCAGATCGAGTCCCTGACCATGGACCGCGAGGTCATGCACCTGCGCGATTCCCTGGTCCCCCGTTACGCCACCCTGGTCTACAACGGCTTCTGGTACGCCCCGGAGCGCCTCGCCCTCCAGGCTCTCATCACCGAGTCGCAGCGCAACGTCACCGGCACCGTCCGCGTCAAGCTCTACAAGGGCAGCGTCTACGTCGCCGGCCGGAAGAGCCCGCGTTCGCTCTACAACCCGCACATCGCCACGATGGAGGCCGATCCGACCAAGGCTTACAATCAGGACGACGCCACCGGCTTCATCCGCCTCAACGGCCTGCGCCTGCGCGTGAACTCCAAGGTCAACGGCGTCGCCAATCTCAGCAAGACGGTCCGCTGAGATCGGCGTCGGCCGGCAAGAAGAAGGGCGTCCCGTTCGGGACGCCCTTCCTGTTTAAACTGGAGGCGCGGGTCGGAATTGAACCGACGCATGGGGCTTTTGCAGAGCCCGGCCTTACCACTTGGCTACCGCGCCTTAAGACTGTCTGGCCGTTAAAATGTCCCTTCGGCAGGGTCGTTTCAAGGGTTTTGTGCGAGGGCTTCCCTTTGGGCGCTTTCTCGCCTAGAAATCGCCCATGCACACGCCCACGCCTCCGTTCCGCATCGGCCTCGGGTACGACATCCATCCCTTGGTGAGCGGTCGTCCCTGCGTGTTGGGAGGCGTTTCGATCCCTTCTGACGTCGGGCCGGACGGCCATTCGGACGCGGACGTCCTGCTGCATGCCGCCGCGGACGCCGTGCTGGGCGCCGCCGGCTTGCGGGATATCGGCCATTACTTCCCTAACACCGATCCGGCGCTGCGCGGGTTGGATTCCTCGGCGATCCTGCGTCGGGCGGTCGCGGAGGCCAAAGCCCACGGCGGATGGCTCATCGGCAACCTGGATATCGTCATCATCGGCGAAAAGCCCAAGGTCATGGCTTACGTCGAAGCCATGAAGCTCAAGGTCGGGGAAATCGCGGGTATTTCTCCCGGTCAGGTGGGTATCAAGGCCACGACCAACGAGGGGATGGACTCGATCGGGCAGGGCAAGGCGCTCGCGGTTCAGGCTGTTTGCCTCCTCTATCGGGGTTAAGGGCGGGTTTTAGGCGTATTTCCGTCATTCAGGCTTGTGCTGAGGGCCTGAAAAACGCATTTTGAACAACGCTTCAGTCCGAAGCCCACCCTTATGGAAAAGACCCTCATCATCTTGAAGCCCGACTGCATGGAGCAACGACTCGGCGGTACGGTTCTCGCCCGTTTCGATGCCGCGGGTTTCGACCTGCTGGCCTGCAAGATGGCCCGTCTGACTTCGGCCCAGCTGCGCGAGCACTATGCCCACGTCGCGGACAAGCCTTTCTACCCGGAAATCGAGGCCTTCATGTCCTCTCGCCCGGTCATCATCGCCGTGCTTTCGGGCGAGAACGTGATCGCCCGGGTCCGCGAGCTCCTCGGCCCGACCAACTCCAAGGTCGCCCCTAAGGGTACCATCCGCGGCGATTTCGGCACCGAGATGATGCGGAACGTCTGCCACGCATCGGACAGCCCTGCCGCCGCCGAGGCGGAAGTCCGCCGCTTCTTCCGCGCCGACGAAGTGTTCGCCGGCGACGTCAGCCGCGCCTGAGCCGAGCCGTCTTCCCTGAGAAGCCCTGCGGCTCGCGCCGCGGGGCTTGTTGCTTTGGGCTTTAAGCCAAGGTCGGCGCGGTTACCACCGAGGGGTGGAATTCCACTGCCCAGACTGCGGATTGCCGATCGCGACGGAAGACCTCGCGCCGGCGCAGGGTCTGGCCGTCTGCCGTTTCTGCGAGAAGCCTTTTCCGTTGGCGGCCAGCCAGGCGGCCGTTCCTTACGAACGCAGGCCGAGCGTGCCGGAGCTCGCGCCGCCCAAGGGCGTGAGCCTCGTCGAGACGATGGATGGTTTCCATCTGTCGATTTCGACGCGTAGCTGGGCCGCCGTCTTCCTCGTCCCGTTCACTTTGGTCTGGTCCGGAGGTTCGCTGGGCGGAATCTATGGCACGCAGATCGCGAAGGGGGAATTCAGCCTGACGCAGTCCCTCTTCGGCCTGCCTTTCCTCATCGGGTCGGTCTTTCTGATCGGGCTGACCGTCATGGCCGTGGCGGGGCGTTTGATCGTCGAACTTGCCGGCGGTCGGCTGCGGCTGCGGGCCGGCGCCTTGGGAGTCTATCGGACGAAGTCGGCCGATTGGCGTGATGTGCGCGGTTGCCGCCTGACGGAAGTCAGTCTCCGCGGTCGTTACTCCAACTCCTTCCAGGTCGAAGTCGCGGTCGAGGGCGGCAAGCCCCTCCGGGTCGGGATCGGCGCCGAGCGGGAGACGATGCTCTGGGTGAGCCGCTTCCTGGCGGGCCGAATCCGGCGCGGGCGATAATTCCCCGTTGCCCTCGGGCGGGGACTTTGGGCAAAGTCAGCGCATGCTGGACCCCAAGTTCCTTCGCGAAAACATCGACCTCGTCCGCCAGGGCGTCGCCCGGAAGAAATTCCAAGTCGACCTCGACGCGGTGCTCGTCGCCGACGAGGCCCGTCGCCATGCGGTGGCCGAGTTCGAGGTCGCCCGTTCCGCCCAGAACGCCGCGAACAAGGAGATGGCCGCGATGCCCAAGGGTTCGCCGGAATTCCAGGCCAAGGTCGCCGAGATGAAGGCCGCCTCCGCCAAGGTGAAGGAACTCGAGAAGAAGGTCGCCGAAGCCGAGGAGCAGATGAAGGCCGCCGCGCTGTCCGTCCCCAACATCCCGCACCCCTCCGTGCCCGCCGGTCGCACCGAGGCCGACAACCAGGTCGTCCTGGAGTGGGGCGACCACGCCAAGCTCGTCTCCGCCGCGGCCAAGCCGCACTGGGACATCGCCTGGTTCAACAAGGCCATCGACTTCGAACGCGGCGTGAAGGTCACCGGGGCCGGCTTCCCGTTCTACGTGGGCGACATGGCCCGCCTCGTCCGCGCGCTCATCCAGTACTTCCTCGAGGAAGCCGGCGCCAACGGCTACACCGAGGTCCACGCCCCGCTGCTCGTCAACGCCGCCTCCGCCACCGCCACCGGCCAGCTGCCCGACAAGGAGGGCCAGATGTACCACGCGCAGACCGACGATTTCTACCTGATCCCGACGGCCGAGGTCCCGGTCACGAATTTCTTCCGCGACGAGATCCTCGACGAGGCCGCGCTGCCCGTGAAGCGGGCCGGCTACACGCCGTGCTTCCGCCGCGAGGCCGGCAGCTGGGGCGCGCATGTGCGCGGCCTCAACCGCCTGCACCAGTTCGACAAGGTCGAGCTCGTGAAGTGGGTCCATCCCGAGGCCTCGCTCGCCGAGCTCGAGTCGCTCCGCGGCGACGCCGAGGGTCTCCTGCGCAAGCTCAACCTCCCGTACCGCGTGCTCAGCATCTGCGCGGGCGACATCGGCTTCCCCCACAGCAAGCAGTACGACCTCG
>JBDLWC010000186.1:0-6461 GCA_039804485.1 Verrucomicrobiota bacterium | reverse complement strand
ACCCACCGTCGTGCCCGTCGCCGCGCCCGTCCAGGAGGTGATCCAGGATATCATCGACCAGGTCCCGACCCTCCTCACGGCCACGCAGATCCGCGAAGCGGTCGACGCGCTGGAAGCGGAGATGCGCGACGCCAATGACGCCTGCCGCATCCTGCAAGGCCCGGAAGGCTTCCGGCTCGTCATCTCGCCCGCCTACGCCGACTGGGTCCGCCTGCTCCGCGGCGAGCCCCGCCCGCAGCGGCTCAGCCCCGCCTCGCTGGAGACGCTTTCGATCGTCGCCTACCGCCAGCCGGTGACCCGCTCCGAGATGGAGGCCATCCGCGGCGTCTCCATCGACAGCGCGCTGACCCGCCTGATGGAGCTCGAGCTGGTCGCGGTCACCGGCCGGGCCGACCTGCCGGGCCGTCCCCTCCAATACGGGACCACCGACAAGTTCCTGGACTTCACCGGCCTGCGCACGCTGGGCGAGCTGCCCGCTTCGGACGTTCTCTCGCCCGCCCAGATCTCGGAGTGGATCGCCCGCGCCACCACGCCCGTCGAAGTCGGCGACGCCGAGGTCGGCCTGCCGCTCGAAGACCGTTCCTCGGCGGCGGTCGCCACCGAGCCGCCGCCCGCTCCCGAAGCGCCTTCCGCATGAGCCTCGACCAACATCGCCGCGAGGTCGATCGGATCGACCGCGAAATCCTGCGCCTCCTTGGCGAGCGCCTGCAGGTCGCCCGCGCCATCGGGGAGGCCAAGCTGAAATCCGGCGCCCCGGTCTACGCGCCCCAGCGCGAGGAGCAGCTCCTGCGCGCCATCACGGAAGCCGCTCCCGGCATCCCCGCCTCGGGCCTGCGCGCGGTCTACCGCGAGATCATCTCCCTGTCCATCGGCGCCCAGATGGCCAAGCCGGTGGCTTACCTCGGGCCCGAGGGCTCCTTCACCCAGCAGGCGCAGATCCGGGCGTTCGGCACCAGCGTGCCCTCCCTGCCGCTGCGCACGATCGCCGACATCTTCGCCGCCGTCGATTCCGGCGAAGCCTCCTACGGCGTGGTGCCGGTCGAGAACTCTTCCGAAGGCGTGGTCAGCCACTCCCTCGACCTGCTGGCCGAATCCGAGCTCAAGGTCGTCGCGCAGGTCACGCTCTCCGTCGAGCAGTGCCTCGTCGGGCAAGGTCCGCTCGATCAGGTGCGCAAGGTCCTCTCCAAGGACATCGCCCTCGCGCAGTGCCGCGGGTGGCTCTCCCGTCACCTGCCGCAGGCCGTGCTGGTCGAGACCGAAAGCACCGCCGCCGCCGTCGAGGTCGTCGCCCGCGAGCCGCAGGGACAGGTCGCCGTCGCTTCCGCCACGGCCGCGGAGTCGCGCGGGGTGCCCGTCCTGGCGCGCGGCATCCAGGATCGCCGCGACAACGCGACGCGGTTCTTCGTGATCGCCCGCACCGCGAACGCGGCCGGCGCGGCCGACGAGGTCACCAGCGTGGTGCTGACCCTGAAGCACGAGCCCGGGGCCCTGCAGGGAGCCTTGGCCGCCTTCTCCGACCGCGGCATCAATCTCATCCGCATCGAGTCGCGCCCGAGCCACCGGCGCGCCTGGGAGTACCTTTTCTTCATCGATTTCCCGGGTCACTGGGACACCGCGGCCGTGCAGGCCGCCCTCGCTGAACTCAAGGGCCGCTGCGAAGTGGTCAAGTGGCTGGGCAGCTATCCTCTGGCGGCCGGATGAGCCGTCGGGCCTTGGGCGGCTGGATGCTGGTCGTCCTCGGCGTCGCGTTGCTCTGGGCTGGTTTCAGTTGGTGGCGTTCGTGGTCCGCGCCGCTGGTCCCGGTGGTTTTCCGGCCTTCGTTTTCCGTCGAAGGGATCGCCTCGGGCACGCCGGTCCGCGTCCAAGGCGTGGTCGTCGGCCAGGTGTCGTCCATCGGGCTCGAGCCCGACGACCAGGGCCGCCTGCGCCCGCTCGTGAGCCTGAGCCTCGATCCGTCGGCGATGGAGGACCGGGGCTTCGCCGACCGTCTCCGCGGCCCCCGGCTGCGTCTCGAGGTCGAACGCGGCCTGCGCGCCCGGCTCGTCGCGGTGAACCCTTCTTCCGGACTTCTGCAGGTCGAACTGATCTGGACCGAAGAGGCGCCCGCGCCGCTGGCCGCCGACCTGCGCGCGGATGAGGTCCCGGCGCACGCGGGCGGGTTGCAGCGCCGGCTGGAAGGTTTCGTGCAGGACGCCGAACGGCTGGCCCGCAGCGACCTCGTCGCCCAGGCGGCGGAGTGGGAGCGCGCCCTGGACCGATGGTTCCCCGCCACGGATCCCGCCCGGGCCGCCGTCTTTTCCGCGGAGCTCGTCCGTCGGACCGCCGCCGCGGCCCGCGCGACCGAGCCGGCCGCGCTGGAGCCGACGATCCGCGACACGGCGGCGGCGTGCGCCCGCCTCCGGGCGGCGGTCGAGCGGGCGGACCGCCGGCTCGACGACGAGTCCTTGGTCGCCATGCAGGCGCGACTGGCCGAAGCGGGCGCCGCGCTGGCGTCGCTGGGCGCGGCGTTGGAGGCTTCCCGCGCCGAGCTGGACGCCGCGGCCGGCGATTTCTCCGGGACGATGCGGGCCATCTCCGAAGGCGCCCGCGGCTGGACGAAGAAGGCGGCGGGACTGACGACCGAGCCCTTGCCCCGTTGAGGGAAGAGGCTTGCGGCGGACCCTGCGAGCGGGGATAGGTGAGGGACTTCAACCCTATGGCCGATCCGACCGACAAGATGGAATCCATCATCAACCTGTGCAAGCGCCGCGGGTTCGTCTTCCCTTCTTCCGACATCTACGGCGGCTTCAACGGCTTCTTCGACTACGGTCCCCTCGGCGTCGAGCTCAAGAACAACATCAAGCAGGCCTGGTGGCAGGACTTCGTGCACCGTCGCGACGACATCGTCGGTCTCGACTCCTCCATCATCCACCACCCGACGACCTGGAAGGCCTCGGGGCACATCGATAATTTCACCGACCCGCTCGTCGACTGCAAGGAGTCCAAGATGCGCTACCGCGCCGACCAGCTCTTCTTCGCGCCGGTCCGCGTCGCCGGCGAGACGATCGGCTACGTCTCCGTCCTCGAGGACGAGGGCATGCAGGCCAAGGCCGAGGAGCTGGCCGGCGACCTGAAGCGCAAGCTCGCCAAGCAGGGCGCGCTCGAGCCGGTCTCGCTCAAGGATTACACCGAGGCGCTCCCGGAAGAGCACGCGCTCATCCCTTCCCCTGCGACCGGCAAGCCCGGCTCGCTCACCCCGCCCCGTTCGTTCAACATGATGTTCCAGACTTACGTCGGGGCCATGCAGGACGCCTCGGCGACCGCCTACCTGCGGCCGGAGACGGCGCAGGGCATCTTCATCAATTTCAAGAACGTCGTCGACACGGGCCGCGTGAAGCTGCCCTTCGGCATCGCCCAGATCGGCAAGGCGTTCCGCAACGAGATCAATCCCCGCAACTTCATCTTCCGTTCGCGCGAGTTCGAGCAGATGGAGATCGAGTATTTCATCTCCCCCGCGGCCGACTGGTCCGCGGCGCACCAAGGCTGGATCGAAAGCTGCCTGGCCTGGTTCGAGTCCATCGGCATCCCGCGCGCCAAGCTCTCGCTCTACCCGCACCCGACCGAGAAGCTCGCCCACTATTCGAAGGGCACCACCGACATCATGTTCGAGTTCCCCTTCGGCGTGCAGGAGCTCCAGGGCGTCGCCGCCCGCGGCGACTTCGACCTGACCCAGCACAGCACCGTGTCCGGCCAGAAGCTCGACTGGTTCGACGAGGCCGCCAAGGCCCGTTACATCCCGCACGTGATCGAGCCCTCCGTCGGCGTCGACCGCGTCTTCCTGGCCCTGCTGACGACCGCCTACCATGAGGACGAGGTCGAAGGCGAGAAGCGCGTGGTGCTGCGCCTGCCTCCGCGGGTCGCCCCTTTCAAGGCCGCGGTCTTCCCGCTGGTGAAGAACAAGCCGGAGCTCGTCGAACGGGCCGAAGCCCTGTACCGCCGGCTCAAGAAGCGGCACAACGTGTTCTTCGACGCCGCCGGCGCCATCGGCCGTCGTTACCGTCGCCAGGACGAGATCGGCACGCCTTACGGCATCACGATCGACTTCGAGACCATCGAGAAGGGCGCCGGCGTCACGGTCCGCGACCGCGACACCCTCGAGCAGGTGCGCATGACGGAGGACGAAGTCGTCCGCTTCCTCGACGACAAGGTCAACGGCTGACCGGCAGGGCGCCGGCCAGTTCTTCCGCGAGCCGGGCGATGCGCCGCTTGCCGCAATAGGCGGCGGCCGTCGTCAGGTTGCGGAGGCCTTGCGGCAGGTGCCCGAGGTACTCGGGCCGGCCTTGCTTGTGGCCGAGGAAGCCGTACGCGCCGCAGGCCTGCAGGAGGCGTTGCGTCGCGGCGACGTGGAAGAGGTGCGCGAACTCATCACGCGATCCCTGCCAGCCGGAGACCTCGCGGGCGTGGTCCTCGATCTCGATGCGCCAGAGCTCCATGTCGGGCCGCCTGAGGTAAGGGTCGAAGGCGAGCGAAGCGTAGTCGTAGAACATGCACCCGTGGCGCAGGCCCTGGAGGTCGATCAGCCAGGCGCTGTCGTCGCGGACCATGATGTTCTGGGACTGGAAGTCGCGGTGGATCGTCACGACCGGCTGGCCCATGAGCTCCTTGGCCAGCGAGGCCATCTCATCGAGCACGGCCCGGTCGGGCTTCCGGCCGCCGAGCGCGTTGTCCACGAAGTACTGGCGTTCCCACTGGTAGAGGTTCGGGCCGAAGGCCTCCATGAGCGTCACGCCCGCGGCGGCGAAGCCGTCGACGCCCAGGCGGTGGACGGCCGCGACCTGCTCCAGGGCGGACGCGACGGGGTTCCAGGGGAACTCCGGGCCTTGCGCGAGCGACCACAGGTCCGTGGCGCCGAGGTCTTCCAGGACCAGCACGCCGGCGGCCTGGTCTTCCGCCAGCACGGCGGGGGCCTGGACCGCCAGACGTTCGCGGAGCACGCGGGCGATGTCGCCGTAGAGCCGGTTCTCGGGCCGGCTGTCGTCGTAGACGCAGAGCACCGCGGAGGCGCCGGAAGCGGCGCGCACGCGATGGAAGCGGCGTCCGGAGCCGCCTTTGAGGAGCGCGTCCTGCTCGGCGAGTTCGAAGCCGTGGGCGCGGGCGGCGTCCGCAGGGCTGATGGCGCCGCGGACGGGCCGCTCGAAGGCGGCCTTGACGGCTTGGTATTCCTCCAAGGTGCCGAGGTCGTGCCAGGCCGCGGAGGAATCCAGGAACCCTTGGACGCTCCCCGGCTTGGCCTGCACGCGCCGCAGGAAGTGTTCGACGAGGGATTCGACCGCGGCGGGCACGCTTTGCGCGAAGGCTTTGGTGACGACGCAGATGCCGGTGTATTGATAGGCGGTGTCGGTCTTGCCCAGCCGGTCGCGGAGATCGGTGACGTCGCCTTCGTCCGTGACGCGGACATTGCGCGCAGGGCCTTGTTCGCGGACGACGAGGGTGGCCTCGCCTCCGTTCGCCTGGTGATGGGCATGGGCCGCGACCAGGTCGACGTCGGAGAGGATGTCCCCGTTCCAGATCACGAGGTCATGGTCCGTCTCGTCCAGCAGGCCGGCGATATTGGCGAGGCCTCCGCCCGTCTCGAGCAGCAAGGGCTCGTGGACCAGCCTGACCTCGGCGTCGCCGAAGCGGCCTTCCGGGAACGCCTGCGTCCACGCTTCCGGGCAGTGGTGGGTGTTGATGATGAAGCGTCGGGTGCCGGCGGCGCGTAGCTTCTCCATGGCGAGCAGGATCATCGGCCGTCCGCCGAGCGGAAGCAGGGGCTTCGGGAGGTTTTCAGTGAGCGGACGCAGGCGCGTGCCAAGGCCGGCTCCGAGCAGGAAGGCGGTACGGGGGAAGTCAGGCATGGGAAGAGGGGAGGCAGGCGGGGCAGATGCCGTAGATTTCCATCACGTGCGTGAGGTCGGCGAAGCCTTTGACCCGGGCGGCGGCTTCCAGGCGCGAGGTGTCGCAGCCGGGCAGGCGTTCGATGCGTCCGCAGCGGCGGCAGATGACGTGATGGTGATGATGGCCCGGGCTGACCAGGGCGTAAAGGCTGCGGCCTCTTTCGAGGGGGTGCCGTTGGACCACGCCGGCGTCGTCCATCGCGCCGAGGCTCCGGTAGACGGTCACCAGGTCGAGTTTGGCGTCGCCGGCGGATTCATGGATCTGTTCCGCGCTCAGGGGGTGCTTGGCCGCCGCGAGGATGCGGAGCATCGTCAGGCGAGGCGCCGTGATGCGCATGGCGCGCTCCCGCATCCGTTGGATCGCGGCCTCGACCCGATCGCCGGAGCCCGCCCCGCAACAGTCTTCCTTGTGGCGATGGCCTTGGGACATGGACTGGGAGGTTTGGGGTGCTTTATGACGAGGCAACAACGAATGGCCACTTGCCTCCTTTCCGGGTCTGGCTTCGCTGGTGTCGTCCATGTCCGACCGCCCGGCCCATCCGACCT
>JBDLWC010000185.1:0-18719 GCA_039804485.1 Verrucomicrobiota bacterium | reverse complement strand
AAGCCGTCCTTGCCGCGCGCCGCCCCGTGGCAGCCGCCGCTGTTGCAGTTGGCGCGCAGGAAGACCGGCATGACGTCCTGCCGGAACGAGACGGCCCGGTCGCGACGCCCTTCCTTGACGGTCACCGGGAGGCGGACCATGCGGCCGCCGAGTTCGGCGACGACCTCGGTCTGGCCGGCGTCGGCGACGGCGCGCAGGGAATACCCGTCGAACCGGGCGATGGTGTCATCGGCGATGCGCAGGTCGGCGAAGGCGGTGACGTCCCGCGTGGTGGCGTCCTTGAACGTGGCGAAGACGACGATGCGATGGAAGTCGCGCCGGGTCTCCAGCGTGACGGCGGGCGGGAAGACCTCGAGCTTCTCGAGCGTGGGGAGCTTCCGCGCGAGGTCGGCCTTGGCGTCCGTCGCCGGCTTCTCCTTCGGCGCGAGCGTCACGCCCGCCGGCCAGGCGGCGCCTTCGGCCACCCAGCGGCGCAGGACGTCGATCTCGGCCTTCGGCAGCGGCCCGCCCTTGGGCGGCATGAGGTCGTCATGCCCCGCGGGCAAGGTGAGGCGCTTGAGGAGCTCGCTCTGTTCGGCCGGCACGCCGATGAGCGCGTGCCCGCTTTCGCCGGCGCGCAGGAACGCCTCGCGCGTGGTCAGCAGGAGCTTGCCCTTGGTCTTGGCCGGGTGGTGGCACTCGACGCACTTGCCCTCGAAGATCGCGCGGACCTCGTCGAAGGCGACCGGCGCGGCGACGAGCGAGGCCGCCCAAGCCGCGGCGAGCAGCGATGACAGGAGGAAACGGCGGGCGATCATGGGACGGTCTCAGTTCCGAGGGGTTTCGTTCTTCTGGCGCAGCTGCTCGAGCCGGGAGAGCACGACGGGGGCCGGCGCGGCCGCAGGGGCGGCGGGCGAAGGCGCGGCCGGCGCCGCGACCTTGGCCACCGGCGCAGGCGAGGGGGCGGCCTTGCGCGGCGCGTCGAGACGCAGGATCGAGCCCAAGGCGATGCGATGCGTGGAGAGTCCTTGGCCGGCGGGCACATCGACCTGCACGAACAGGTCCGGCGACTTGCCGACGCGGGCTTTCTCATCCGTCTCGACGGTGAAGCGAAGCTCCTTGGTGTCCTTGGTCACCTTGATGGGGGCGATGCGGACGGTGTCCGGCACGCCGACCAGGCGCGCGACGGCCTCGCCTTCGAAGGGGCGCAGGACTTCGAACGGGGTCGCCATGAGACCGGGCTTGCCGATCTCCATCGCCGTGAGCGGGATCGCGTTGGCGGCGACGTAGGGGGCTTCGGTGACGACCTCGGCGAACGGCGAGGCGTCGTAGACCCGGCCCTTGCCGGCGTCGGCCTCGCCCTGGACGATGAACTTCCACGCCTTGGCTTCGACGTTGGCGCCGGCGCTCAGTTCGAAGACGCACTCCGAGGCGTCGGCCGCGATGGTCTGCTCCCCTTGGGCGGAGACGCCGGGCGGGGTCCAGCACATGAAGACGCGGATCGGCCCTTTGAAGCCGTCCTTGCGCCGGGCGACGACCTTGAGCCGGGCGACCCCGTTGCGGACCAAGGGGCCCGGCGGCGGCACGAGCTCGAGGGCATACGGGGCGGCATCCACGACGGCCACCGGCAGCTGCTCCTCGACCCCTTGGTAATAGATGGTGTTGCCGATGCGGACGAGGTCGTAGGTCCGGCGCATCTGGCCGACGACCTTGTTGAGCGGATCCTTGGCCAACAGCGACGGCGTGACCACGACGCCGGCATGCGGGGCGTCGGCCGCCGCTTCGAGCACCAGCGGCACGCCGGGCAGGCTCCCCGGGGCGTCGTCGGAGAGCAACCGGACACCCGCGGGCAGACCCGGGAGGTCGAAGCGGTAGTCGCCCTGGACGCCATTGCGCGTGAAGTTGGCGAGCAAGACCATCCGGCCGCCGCGCGGGACGGCCATGAACTGACGGTAGTGGGTGTCGTTGAGGTTATACTCGGGCGAAGCGAAGGTGAGACTGGGCTGCGAGGCCACCAGCTCGAGGCGGTAGACGAAATTGACGCCTCCGCGTTCGAGGTGGTCGGCGACACGCACGGTGTAGACGCCGTCCGCCGGCACGGTCAGCCGGAAACGGGAGTCGAGCCGCCGCAGGCCGCCGCCGTCGTCGTTCGCCACGAGCGAGTTGCCCTTGGGGCCGAGCACATTGACCACGGGATCGAGCGGGGAGCCCAGCGACTGCGCCATGGCGCGGCCTTCGAAGACCTGGCCCTTCTTCAGGGTGAGACGGAAGCAGTCGACGTCGCCGGGCTTGGCGATGACGCCATTGAGCGCGTAGGCCGCGGCCTCCGCGGCGGGCGTCGCCTGCTCGGCGGTGTCGTTGGGCTCGGCTTCGAGCGTGTTATCGACGGACGAGAGCCGGAAGAGGTTCCCCGACGGCGCCGCGGGCTGGGACTTCGGATAGAGGACGAAGTCGGCGTCGTCTTCGGCGGGCAGGACGACTTCCTCGGCGAAGGAATCCCGCGGCTCGAGGAAACGCACCGTGAGCTTGGAGCCGAGCTTCCCGCCCGCGGGATAGATCGCGTCGGGCCGGCGGAAATCGCCGACATGCAGGCGGTAGAAAGAGTTGGCCGAACCGCGGTAGGACGACTCGCGGACCATGACGTAATAATCTCCGTCGTATTCGGCGGTGAAAGAGCAGTAGCCGTCCTGACGGTGCAGGATGGTGTCGTCGGAGAAGGCCTTCTCGAACCGGTCCTTGTCCAGGATCGCGACATAGGGATCCATCGCCCCCTGCGGCATGGCCGCCAGGCGGAGCGCGTCGACCTGCACGCCGATGCGCTGGCCTTTCTTCACGGTCAGCCGGTAGTAATCGACGTCCTCGGCGAGGACGACACCCTCGACGGTCTGGTTGAGCGCGATGGGCTGGGCGGACGCGAACTCGCTGTTGGGCTCGCGCTCCTCGACGTTCGGGTAAGGGCTGGCGAAGAACTGGCGGAGGTGCGAGACGCCCGACTTGGTCCGCACGCGCATGACGTGCGCGCCGGCGCGGACCGTGGGCGCGACCGCGAGCGTGAGCTCGACCTTGCCCGGCGAGCGGCTCTCGACGCTGCGCACCCGGAAGCCCGGCGTGTAGAACAGGAGGTCCTCGAAATCGTCGAGGCGGCTCCCGGTGATCGTCAGCCTGACGTCGGCCCCGATCTGCCCGCCGTGCGGCCGCAACGCCGACATCTCGGGATAGGCCGCCCACGCCGCGAGCGGGGCGAACCAGAGCGCGAGGCGGAGACGGAACTTCATGGATGAGGGTGGGACGAGGCCCCGCCGGACGGCGGACGCCGGTGACGGGCGCCGTTCAAGCCAGCCAATCGGTCATCACGCGACCTCCGTTGACGATGTCGATCGGCCGGCCGCCGTCGGACATGATGCGCTTCTCGGCGTCGATGCCGAGCGCGCGGTACATGGTCTTGGCGAGGTCCTCGGGGCCGACCGCGTCGCGGTCCGGCTCGCCGCCGAGCGCATCGGAGGCGCCGTGGATATAGCCTTCCTTCATGCCGCCGCCGGCCATGGCCACGGAGAACACCCGCGGCCAGTGGTCGCGTCCGTTCGTGGCGTTGACCTTGGGCGTGCGGCCGAACTCGGAGCTGACGAGGACCAGCGTGCGCTTGAGCAGGCCGCGCTCCTGCAGGTCGGTGATGAGCCGCGCGAAGGCCTGGTCGAACTGCGGCGCCTGGCCGTCGAAGGCTCCCTTGAGGTTGGAGTGGTGATCCCAGCCGCCGAAGGTGACGGAGACCATGCGCACGCCGGACTCGACGAGGCGACGGGCGAGCAGGAAACGCTGGCCGGCGGTGTTGCGTCCGTACTCGTCGCGCAGCTTGTCGGACTCCTTGGAGAGGTCGAAGGCCTCGCGCGCCTTGGCGCTGCTGACGAGGCCGTAGGCGGCCTGCTGGAAGCTGTCCATGGCCCCGATGGCGTCCGACTTCTCGGTGGCGCGGAAATGTTCGTCGACCGCGGCCAGCATCGACCGGCGGCGCTCGGAGCGGGCCGCGGTGACGTCCTTCGGCGCCAGGAGATCCCGGACGGCGAAACCTTTGTCGGCCGGATCGCTCCCGAGCGCGAACGGACCGAACGCGCTGCTCATGTAACCGGTGCCCTGCTCGGGCATGGTCTGGCTCGGGATCACGACATAGGGCGGGAGGTGGTTGCGGCTGCCCTGCTCGTGCGCGATGACGGAGCCGTAGCTGGGGAACTTGATCGCGGGGCTGGGCCGGTACCCGGTCAGCATGTTGTGCGTGCCCCGCTCATGGGCGGCCTCGCCGTGCGTCATCGAACGGACGACGGTGAGCTTGTGCATGATCTTCGCGATGTTGACGAATTTCTCGCCGACGTATTCGCCCGGGATCGTGGTCTTGATCGGCGTGTAGGGGCCGCGGTAGTCGGGCGCGGCGAAAGGCTTGGGATCCCACGACTCGTGCTGGGCCATGCCCCCCGGCAGGTAGATATGGATCACGGCGTCGGCCCGCGCGTCCAAGCCGCCGCCCCGCGGCCCTTCCGCGGCCTGCAGCTGCAGGAGGCCGGGGAGACTCAGGCCGAGCGTCCCGACCATGCCGACCTGGAGGAAATCGCGACGGCTCAACGCGCCGAGGAGCTCGGGGTGGTCGCCCTGACAACGGGGGTGTAATTTCATCTTGGGGGTGGGGTACGATTGAGACAATCGCGCCCCGGGAAGGTTGCCGACAAATAATACAAATAATCCGCCCGGACCGCCCGTCCCCGCCGCCCCCCTATCTAGCTTTTGACACCTAGGGTCGGCCGAGGTAGACCCCCTGCGCCCCACCCCCTTATGTCGACCCCCCAACCGTCCGCCCCCACCCCCTCGCCGGACGAAGCCGTCCTGGTCCGAGGCTTCCGCCTGGTGCTGATCGCCTCGGCGCTCTTCATCGCCGGCTGCTCGGCCTTCTTCTCCGTCCGCGGCCTGGGCCTGCTGTTCGTCGGCTCGGAAGTCGAGGTGATGATCATGGCCTCGAGCCTCGAGATCGGGAAGCTCGTCGCGGCCTCGTTCCTCTACCGCTACTGGGACCGCATCAACCGCACGCTGCGCTTCTACCTGACGACGGCCGTGGTGGCGCTCGTGGCGATCACCTCCCTCGGCAACTACGGCTACCTCGCCCGCGCCTACGAGAAGACGGCGACCAACATCGCGCGCGCCGAGACCGAGATCGCCTCGCTGGAGAAGGAGATCGCGCAGACGCAGACGCAGATCGGCGATTCGCGCGGGAAGAACCAGCGCGTCACCACGACGTCGCGGGAAGACGTGACGAAAGCCCAGGCCCGGCTCGCCCAGGCCACGGAAAGCCTCAGCCAGTCGGTGGCCCGCCTGCAGCAGCAACGCCAGAGCCTCGCCGACCGGCGCACGCTCGAAGTCGGCTCCCCCGCCCAGCGCGCCGCCCAGCGCGCCGACGTGCTCGCGAAGAGCATCGCGGCCGAGGAGGCCGCCAACCTCAAGGCCGTGGCCGTCGAGGAAAGCACCGTCGCCGGCCTCAACGAACGCTTGCGCGGCCTCGACCAGGCCGTCGAAGCCTACACGAAACAGGGCTCGACCACGGTCTTCATCTTCGAACGCGACGGCGTCCGCCTGGGCCAGCAGCTCCGCGAGGAGCAGAAGCCGGAACGCGAGGCGATCCGCGCCCAACTGGCCGCCGCCACGGACCGCATGGAGCGCCTGCGCGCCGCTTCCGAGGCCCGCGTGGAACGCCTGCGGGCCGAACAGGCCCGCCTGAGCGAGGCCTCCTCGAAGGAACTGACGCAGCTCCGCGGCTCCTTCGACGCCGACCTGGCGCGCATCGACGCCGAAGAGAAGGCCCTGCGCAGGAGCGGCGGCGAACAGGTGGCCGCGCTCGAACGCCAGCTCGCCGTCCTGCAGGAACAATCCCAGGGCAAGGTCACGCTCACCGACACGGAACTGGGCGACCTCTACCGCCAGGTCCGCGAACGCCAGGAACGCATCAACGGCCTGCGCGACCAGATCGCGGGCTCCGACATCGGCTCCTACCGCTTCGTGGCTCGCGCCTTCGAGGCCGAGGCCGATGACGTGGTGAAGTGGCTGATGCTCGCCCTGGTCGCCGTCTTCGACCCGCTCGCGGTGACGCTGGTCATCGCCTTCAACATGGCCGTCCAAGGCCGTCGCCCCGCCACCGCGGGCGGCCCTTCCCCTGACAACGCCGGCGGCGACGAACGCGGTCCGCGGCCGGCCCGCGGCGGCGCCTGGAGCCCCCGCGAACTCACGGTCGTCGCGATCCTGATCGGGGCCATCGTGCTCCTGGTCGTCTGGGCGCTGGCCTCCGGCGATGCCCCCCGTCCGGCCCGCGCCACGGGCGGCACGTCGCTGAGCGTGCCCGCGGACAGCTTCGCGGTGGTGACCGTCCGCCCTGACGCATTTCCCGGCAAAAGCGGCCAAGGCTTGCCCCAGTGGCTGGAAAGCGCCGGCGGCAAGGGCCTCGGCCTCGCGGTCAACGAACTCCTCCGCCACGGCCTCGACCCCCGCGCCGACCTCCACGCCTTCGCGAAATTCCCCGCCCAGCCCGCCGCCGGCACGAGCACGCAGAATCCGGTGATCCTCTGCGGCGCCGTCCTCCGCGTGACGGACCCGGTCGCCGCCGAGGCCGCCCTCTCGCGCGTCGCTGACCAGATGAACAACCTGCTCCGTAACGACGGCGCGTCGAAGCTCACCCGCAACCGCTCGATGATCCGGCACGGCGAAGGCCGTTACATGGATCCGGAAGGGGGCTTCTTCACTTTCGGCCTGACGAACCAGACGGCCGTCATCCTGCTGGAGTTCGACGGCGATCCGCTCGCGCCTTGCGTGGAGCAGGAGATCCGCCGCTGCCTGAGCCGCCCCGAAGCCCGCGCCGCGGTGGCGGGCGAGAGCGCCGTCCGCCTGCCCGCGCAGGCGACGGGCCAGCCCGGCGCGATGACGGTCTGGCTCGACTCGGCCCGCCTGTTCGGCCGCCTGCCGATGGGCGAGGCCAGCCGGAACCGCTATGAGAAACTCCGTCCGACGCTCGACTTCGAGCTGCTGCTCTCGCTCCGGCCCGAAGGCCGCGACGGCCTGACCCTCGACGCGCGCTACGCCTACCAGGCGGAACGCTTCGCCGACGGCAAGGTCCGCGACCTCGCGGTGCGCGTCGCCGAAAAAGCGCCCGCGCAGCCCGACTTCGGCTGGAAGCTC
This sequence comes from Verrucomicrobiota bacterium, assembly GCA_039804485.1. Taxonomy (GTDB): domain Bacteria; phylum Verrucomicrobiota; class Verrucomicrobiia; order Opitutales; family UBA953; genus UBA953. Next base: position 11,537 of record JBDLWC010000185.1, on the reverse strand, counting down.
ATCAACCGCAGCCTGGATACCTTGGATTTCGACTCGATGATCGAACGCATGCGCGAAGCGCTGGGCGACGACCGCACGGCGGGCGCGCCGCTGGTCCATGTCGAGAAATCGGTGATCAACGCCCGGCAGGCGCGCTTCACGATGCAGGCCAAGTTCGACGCGAAGGCGGGCCCGCCCCTCGTCGCGGCTTGGCAGCGTCTGGCGAACTAAGACCATGCGGGCCTCCGCCACGTGGCTCGCGGGACCGCTGCTCGCCGCCGCGTTGCTGATGGCGGGCTGCCAGCATGAGGCGCCCGCCGCGCCCGGCCCCGCGAAACATGCGGGCTCAGGCTCGGGCAACCGTCGGCCGAAGAACCCCGAGGCGAAGGAGAAGCCCAAAGCGAAGCCGAAACAAACCAGCCCGGAGCCCGTCCCTACGAAGACTTCCGTCGAGCCCCCGCGCGCGGAAAAAAAGCCGGCACCCGCGCCCAAGGAAGCCGCGCCCAAGGCCGTGGACGCAGGCAAGACCGAATTGACCGAACCTTCACCGGCTCCGAACCCGCCGATGAAGGCCGCGCCGGAGCAACGGAACCCAGGCGATCCAGACGCCGCCGAGAGCGATCCACGCCCCTCGACCCGCCGTGCCAAAACCCCGCCGAACGCGCCTTCGGTAGGCCTGGCCGACCGACCGGATGCCGCGACCATGTCGTCCGCCGCGCAACCCCGCTTGAGCGGCCTCGAGCCGGAGCGACGTGCCGACGGCCGCCCTGCGCCCAAAGCGCTTTCGTTGAAGCCAGGAACGACGTCCGACACCCGTTCGGCCGCCCTGCCCTCGCCGGTGAAATCCGGCGCGCTGCACTCGTCCGAAGCGGCCGCCGCGGCGGCCGCCCCGCGCCCGGCCAAGGTCGAACTGAACGACGAAGCGAAACCCGGCCCTCGTGCCTCCGGCGCGCAGGTCGCCCTGCCCGCCGCGGCCGAGGAAAAATCCGCGCGCACAGAGCGGATCTCGAAGCCGCTCAATCTGACGCAATGGCTGGCGGATGAGAAAGCCCACACGGAATGGCTGCGCCGCCAGCAGGAGAAACAGGCGGCCGCCAACGCCGCCCGTGAAAGCGAAAGCCTCCGCCTGAAGCGCGCCCGGGATCGCCTCGTTTCCGACGGAAATCCCGAGGCCCCGGAAAAAAGCCCCGCCGGCGAATGACCCGAAGGGGTCGGGCGGACGGAGCGGATGCGGCCGTTTGAATGGGTTTGCCTCGGCCCGCGCCCGCACCTAACCCTCTCACGTTCCCCCATGATCTCCCTCCGCACCCTCGCCCTCGTGGCCCTCGCCTCCGTCTCCGCGACCGCGGCCGAGGTCAACTACCAGCTTCTCCCTAACTTCCTCGGCACCCCCGCCGGCAAGGCGACCATCGGCAACGGCCATGGCGAAATCGCCGTCGACTCCGCCGGCCTGATCTACGTCAGCGTCCAGGAGAAGGACGCCGGCATCCAGGTCTACGGCAAGGACGGCAAGCACCTCAAGACCCTCAAGCTGCCGAGCTCCCTGCACGGCTTCGTCATCCGCAAGACCGAGGCGGGCGAGTTCCTCTTCGGCGCCGTCCTCAACGAACAGCGCTTCATCAAGGCCAAGCTGGACGGCACGATCGTCCTCGAGATCAAGAAGGACGCCTTCCCCGCCGAACAGGCCAAGGCCGGCCTGAAGCTCACGGGCTGCGACGTGGCCCCCAACGGCGACATCTACGTCGTCGACGGCTACGGCAAGAGCTGGGTCTTCGTCTTCGACCAGGCCGGCAAGTTCAAGTCGGTCTTCGGCGGCCCGACGCAGGTCGTCGAAGGCAAGGGCTTCGCCAACACCCACAAGGTGTTCGTCGACACCCGCTTCAGCCCCGCCCGCCTGCTCTGCCTCGACCGCGGCAACAACCGCATGTTCCACGTCGACCTCGACGGCACCAACCCGCGCATGATCGCCGCCAAGGGCCTGCGCAATCCTTCCTCGGCCTCCTTCCACGGCGAGCTGATGTGCGTGGCGGAGATCGCCGGCCGCGTCTCGGTCTGGAACAAGGAAGGCAAGATGGTCGCTTCCCTCGGCGTCAATGACACGAAGGGCCAGACCAACACCCCGGGCGTGAAGCCCGCCGACTGGCGCGAAGGCGTCGTCACCTCGCCCCACGGCATCACCTTCGACAACGACGGCAACATCCTCGAGACCGAGTGGAACCAGTTCGGTCGCGTGCTGCGCTGGAACCGCCAGTGATCCGCGCCCGCCGCTGGTTGGCCGCGACTTGGGGAGCCCTGGTGCTCCCCTTGTTCGTCTGCGCCCATGACGGCGAAGCGCTGATGGCCAGACTCACCCTCCGCGCCGACGGCTCGTGCGCGTTGCAGGTGACGGCCGACCTCGAGGCGAACCTGCGGATCAAGGACGAAGCCGAGCTCGCCCGGGCCGCCGCGGGGCTGTTCGCGGTGTCGACCGAGCGCGACCAAAGTCCGCTGGATTCCCTCGCCGGTCCGCCGGCGATCTCCGCCGCGACGAAGCTCGACCCGGACGCGCCGATCCCGACGCCGGCCGAAGAGCTGACAAAGACCTTCCGGCTGGGCCGCGCGGAGTGGCGCTGGACGCCCGCGCCCCGCAACTTCGTCCTCCGCCTGCCCCCCGACTGCCCGCACACGGTGCTGCTCTGGCTGGTCGACGAGACCAAGCCCGAGCTCAAGCCGCGCTGGGTGATGATGATCGCCGGCGACGAGTCTCCGCTCATCCAGGCGCACGAGCCTTCCGCGATGACCGGCCGACGGATGCTCCTCGTCTGCGGTGGCGCGATGCTCGTCCTGGCGCTGTTCGTCGCGCTGGGTTTCTACCTGCTTTCCCGTCGCCGACGGCGGACGGCCTAGGCCGTGACGGCGTCGACGAAGCCGGCCCGCGCTTCGAAGTGCGGGTTGTGCCCGCTGTCCGGCAGGGTGACGATCTCCGCCTGCGGGAAATGCGCCCGGATGGCGGCATGGTCCTCGTCCCGGATATAATCCGACTTCCCTCCGCGCACGAAACGCACGGGTCCGGCCCAGACCTCGCCGGCAACCAGCGGATTGCCGAGGATCTCAGGCAGCGCGCGCGTGAGCGCCTCGCGGTGCACGGTCCAAGCCCAGCGGCCCGCGGCGTCCTGACCGAGGTTGGTGAGGATGAACTGGCGCATGCCCCACTCGGGCACCTGCGCCGCGAGCTTCTCGTCCGCGTCCTTGCGCGACTTCACGCCGGCGAGGTCGAGGGCGTTCATGGCGGCGAACTCGACGCGCACGCGGTCGGCATAGGCGCGCGGGGCGATGTCGACGACGGTGAGGCGCGCGACGAGGTCGGGGCGGTCCATGACGAGGCGCATGGCGGCCTTGCCGCCCATGCTGTGGCCGACGAGGTGGACCGGGCCGAGGGCGAGGCGGTCGAGCAGCGCGACGACGTCGCCGGCCAGCGCAGCGTACGTGCAATCGTCATCCCAAGGCGAGGTGCCGTGGTTGCGGAGATCGGGCGCGAGCACGCGATACCCACGTTCGGCGAGGGCCACGCCGGCGGACTGCCAGTTGCGCGACGAACCGAGGAGACCGTGCAGCACCACCAGCGGCACGCCGGTGCCGCCGATTTCGCGGACGATCAAGGGGAGCGGCGCAGACACGGGAAGGCGTCCAAAGTGAAGCCGGCCCGCCCGAGGTCGAACCATTTTGCCCGCAGCTGGCTCGCCCGCACGGCGCCCGCCTCGGCCCGGATGGGCGCCTGTTCGTCGCGGACACGGAAAACAACCGAATCCTCGTCGGTCCGGCCCCCTGAGCGGGGTGCGGCCTGTCAGGCGGGGTTTTTGGGTTTGTCTCTTTCGGCAGGGGGCGGTTGGTTCTGGGGTCCCTTCCCGCCCAATGTCTTCGACCGGTTCCACCTCCTCTCGCCGTCCTTTCGGCCCCCGCGCTTTCGTGGGAGCCCACACGGCCTTGGTCACCCCTTTCCTCAACGGGGCGGTGGCCTGGGATGACCTGAAGAAGCTGGTCGAATTCCAGATCCAGGACGGCATCGACGGCCTGGTCGCCGTCGGCACCACCGGCGAATCCCCCACCCTCGATTACGACGAGCACATCGAAGTCATCCGGAAGACGGTCGAATTCGCCGCCGGCCGCGTCCCGGTCATGGCCGGCACGGGCTCCAACGCCACGACCGAGGCCCTCGACCTCACCAAGCGGGCCGACGAAGCCGGCGCCGACGCGTTCCTGCTGGTCGCCCCGTATTACAACAAGCCCAGCCAGGAAGGGCTCTTCCGCCACTTCGCCCTGCTCGCCGAGTCCACCGCGAAGCCGATCGTCCTCTACTCCATCCCGGGCCGCTGCGGCATCGAGATCACCGTCGAGACCACCCTCCGCCTCCGGAAGAAGTATCCGAACATCATCGGCATCAAGGAAGCCGGCGGCCAGGTCGACAAGGCGGCGCGCCTGGTGCGCGAGGCCGATCCGGAATTCATCGTCCTCAGCGGCGACGACTCCCTCACCCTTCCCTTCGCCGAAGTCGGCGCCCAAGGCATCGTCTCCGTCGCCTCGAACCTCATCCCGGGCCCGGTCGCCAAGCTCGCCCGCCTCGCCCGCACGAAGCAGTTCGCCGAAGCCAAGGTGCTGCACGACCAGCTGGCCGCGATCTTCAAGACGCTCTTCGTCGAACCGAACCCGGTGCCGGTGAAGCATTGCATGATGCGCGCCGGCATCATCCGCTCCGACGAGGTCCGCCTGCCGCTCTGCGAGATGTCCGAGGCCAACCGCCTCCTCGTCGAACAGGTCGCCGACGCCACCCTCGCCTCCCTCCGATGAGCCAGCCCATCCGCATCCTCCTCAACGGCGCCAAGGGCCGCATGGGCCAAGCCATCGCCCACGTGGCGGCCTCCGAGCAGGCCGTCATCGCCGCCGGCGTCGACCAGGGCGACGACCTCGCCGCGCACATCGGCTCGGCCGACGTGGTCATCGACTTCTCCTTCCACGCGGCGACCCTCGCCGTCGCCCGGCTCTGCGCCCGGCACCAGAAGCCGCTGGTGATCGGCACCACCGGCCACACCGCCGAAGAGAAGGCCGCGATCACCGCCGCCATCAAGGGCCTCCCGGTCGTCTGGGCCGGCAACTACTCCGTCGGCGTCACCCTCCTCAACGCGCTTGTCCGTCAGGCCGCCCGCTCGCTCGCCGACGCCGGCCGCTGGGACGTCGAAGTGCTCGAGATGCACCATCGCCTCAAGAAGGACGCGCCCTCCGGCACCGCCGAGACGCTCCTGAAGATCCTCCTCGAAGAGCGCCAGCTCGCCAAGGAAGCCCTGAAGCACGGCCGCGAAGGCCTGGTCGGCGAACGCCCCCTCGGCGAGATCGGCGTGCACGCCATCCGCGGCGGCGACGTCGTCGGCGATCATACGGTCCTCTTCGCCGCCGAAGGCGAACGCCTCGAGCTCACGCACAAGGCCTCCAACCGTGAGATCTTCGCGCGCGGCGCCGTCCGCGCCGCCCGCTGGCTCAAGAGCCAGCCCGCCGGCCTGTATGGGATGGAAGATGTGTTGGGGCTGAAGTAACGGTCAGGGGGCAAGCTGGCACGCTGACACGTGGGCCAGGAAAATACCTTCGTCAGGATGGCTGAGTCGATGACTGCATAGAGGGCTGAATCGAGGACAGAATTGACCCGAGGCAACGAGGGCTGGCGGCTGGTTTCCGGCAAATGATCACCGGGCTTTCGATTCCGACATCGATCCGGTCATCTGCCAGTAACGGTCAGGGGGCAAGCTGGCACGCTGACACGTGGGCCAGGAAAATGACTTCGTCAGGATGGCTGAGTCGATGACTGCATGGAGGGCTGCATCGAGGACAGAATTGACCCGAGGCAACGAGGGCTGGCGGCTGGTTTCCGGTGAATGGTCACCGGGCTTTCGATTCAGTCATCTGCCATCGACGCAGTCATCCATTCTGCAGGGTTGCTATGTCGTGACGCGGTCCCGACCCTACCCACTAAAGGTATTGGCGGTTAGCGGTTAGCGGTGAGCGGTTGGCGGCTGGGAACTGAAAGTGAGCGCCCTGCCTCACATCCATTCAGTCCTCAATTCAGCCCTCTACGCAGTCCTCCACTCAGTCCTCAGAGCGCATGGTGTTGGGCATCTCCCCTTGTCAACCGGCCAACTGGTCAACTGATCAACCTGGTTCCGCCCCTTGTCCACGTGTCACCGTGCCAGCATGCCCCCTGCGAGGGCGTCTACCGCCCGAGCGCCGCCTTCACCAACTGATCGGCGCTGGCGCCGGCGCCGAGCTTGGCCAGCGCGGCGCGCACGCCCTTGTCGGCGTCCGGAGCCTTGAAGCCGAGCGCGATGAGCGCGGCGACGGCGTCCGTGGCCGGCGTGGGCTGGGCGGAGACGATCGTCGCGGCGGCCGCCGGCGCGGCGCCGGGACCTTCGAGGCCGACCTTGTCCTTCAGCTCCATGACGAGGCGCTCGGCGGTCTTCTTGCCGACGCCGGGACATTGGGAAAGCAGCGCGACGTCGCCGCGGATGATGGCGTCGCGCAGGATCGGCAACGCGAGGCGGCTGAGGATGTTCAGCGCCATCTTGGGACCGACGCCCGAGACCTTCTCGACGAGCAGCTTGAAGAACTCGCGCTCCTCGGCGACGGCGAAGCCGTACAGGGCCTGCCCGTCTTCGCGGAAGACGTGGTGGACCAGCAGGAAGACCTCCGCGCCGAGCTTGGGCAGGCGCTCCGCCGTGGTGACGGGGACGTTGACCTCGTAGCCCACGCCCGACGACTCGATGACGACGCGCAGGACGCCGGCTTCGATGAGCTTGCCGCGGAGGGAGACGATCATGAGGCGATTGAAGCGGAAGCGTCGCGGGAGTTAAGCCCGAATCTCGATGATGAACCCCTTGAGATAACGGCTCTCGGGGAAGTTCAGCAGCACGGGGTGGTCGGCCGGCTGCGACGTGCGCTCGAGGATCACGGCCTCGCGGCGGGCGTCCGAGGCGGCGGCCTCGATGACCTCGAGGTACATCTCCTCGGTGACGCGGTGCGAGCAGGAGTAGGTGGCCAGGATGCCGCCCGGGGCGAGCAGGCGGAGCGCGCGCAGGTTGAGTTCCTTATAACCGCGGAGGGCGCCGTCGACGGCGTCCTTGCTGCGGGCGAAAGGCGGCGGATCGAGGATGATGAGGTCGAACGAGGCCTCGCGGTGCTCGGTGAACCAGTCGAAGACGTTGGCGACCTCGAACGAAGCGGCGAGGCCGTTGCGCTCGGCGGCCGAACGGGCGGCGGCGATGGCGTCCTCGGACTGGTCGAGGCCGAGCACGCTGGCCGCGCCGGCCTGGGCGCAGGCGAGGCCGAAGCCGCCCTGGTTGCAGAAGGCGTCGAGCACGCGGCGTCCCTTGGCGAGCTTCGCGACGTGCTGATGCTGGTCGAGCTGGTCGAGGTAGGTGCCGGTCTTCTGGCCGCCCATGAGGTCGATGCGGACCTGCACGCCGCCGACTTCCATCCACGCCGGCTCGAGCGGCCGGCCCGAGACCGTGCGGATCTCCTGGCGCAGGCCCTCGAGCTTGCGCGTGGCGGCGTCGTTGCGCAGGACGATCTCGCGCGGCTTCAGCAGGCGCTGCAGCACGTCGATGATGGTGGCCAGACGTCGGTCGATGCCGCAGGTCAGGGCCTGGATCGTCAGCAGGTCGTTATAACGGTCGACCACCAGGCCCGGCAGGCTGTCGGCCTCGGACCAGATGAGCCGGCCGACGGGCTTGCCGCCGCGACGGTTCACCGCCGCGGTCACGAGCTCTTCAAGCAACGGGCCGTCGAGCGTGACCGGGCGACGCGAGTAGCGACGCCAGGCGATCTGCGACTTGCCGTTCCACAGGCCGGCGCCGAGGCAGCGGCCCTTGAGGTCGGTCAGTTCGATGCAGTCGCCGTCGACGGGCGGCTCGCCGACGAACTCGACTTCGCCGAGGAAGGCCCAGGGGTGACCCCGGAGTGCGCGCACGGGACGTCCGGGGCGGATGCGAATGGCTCTAAGCATGGATTAATTGACGGACCTCAGCTTCGGGAAAGCCCACGCCGCGGTGACCGCGGCGGGGATCCAGGCGGCGACCATCGGAGGCAGCGCGCCGCTCTCGCCGAAAGCGGCGCAGAAGGAAGTGAGGAAGTAGAAGGCGAGGAAAAGGCCGAAGGTCTGGGCGACGCCGACCATCGGATTGATGCGGCCGGGCCGGACCGAGAACGGGATCGCGACGGCGATGACCACGAGGCAGATGGCCGGCGCGGACAGGATCGCGTGGTAGCGCATGACGTAGGCCGAGTTGGCGCCGCCGGGATTGAAGCCGGCCTGGTCGACGATGCGCGAGACCTCGCGCAGGGAGAGCTTGGAGGGCTCCTTGGTGGCGTAGAACATCGCCTCGGGGTCGTCGTCGAAGCCCGACGTGGCCAGCTCCTGGAAGCGAGGCTGGGCCATGAGCGAACCGGTGGCCGGGTCGAAACGGAGGTCGCGGCCCTCGCGGAAGGTCCAGCGCCAGCCGAGCGGGGTCTTGCGGAATGCGGCGAAGCGCGCGGAGACCCGCCGCACCTCGCGGCCGCGTTCATCGAAGCAATGCACGATGACCTCGAAGGCCTGGCCCGCGGACAGACCGAGATTGGAGATCAGCCAGAGCCGGCGCGACTTGGAGTTCTCGAACGAGACCGAAGAAGCCTGGCCCTTGGCGATCGCCGTGCCGCCCTTGGCCTTGAGGGCCGCGAACTGGGCCTCCTCCTGCAGGGAGTTCTGCGCCTCCAAGGCGTCGGGCACCAGCACGGCGTTGAGCAAGGCCAGCACGCCCGCCAGCAGGCCGCCGACGACCCAAAGCGGGGCGGTGAGACGACCCATGCCGATGCCGGCCGCCCGCGCGGCGGCGATCTCCTGATTCCGGTTCATCGTGGCCAGGACGAAGATGACCGAAATGAGCAGGGAGACCGGGATCAGCAGGGATAGGTTACGGACGATGCCTAGGAGGAGGTAGGCCACGATCGTCCCGACGGAGGCGTCCAAAGCCAGGAACTCGGGGATGCGGTTATACCCGTCGGACAGCAGCATCAGCCCGACAAAGCCCGCCATGGCCAAGGCGAAGACCTTGACCCATTCGGTGACGATGTAGCGGTCCAGGAGACGCACGGGCTTGAATGACACCCGCCCGGACCCTCCCAGCAACCCCAAAGGCAGCCGGAAAGAGGCTCCGCCGACCCTCCGACCACGCGAAAAAGGGGCAGACTCGGCACTTCGGGCGCTTTTCCCCTTGCCCCCGCCCTCGGTAGCCCTTTTGTCCAAACCTCCACCCACCTTAAGGCCATGACCCAGCACAACAGTTTCAAGTCCAGCTCTTCCTCCTCCGGTGCGAAGCGCAACGTCCTCAAGCGCTTCGAGCGCGTGGAACTGCTCAAGAAGCGCGGCACGGTCAAGGACCTGAAGCGCGTGACCAAGCTTCCGAAGACCAAGCCTGACGCCTAAGTCCGGGTCTCGCTCCCTTGCGAAAAAACCCACCCGGACTTCCGGGTGGGTTTTTTGCTTTCAGGGGCCCAAACCCACGCTCGCCAGCCCTCCCCTCCTTTCCTCATATTCTTCCTTCGCCCGCCATGGACTCCCTCCGGCAGAAATACCGCCCCTTCGAGACCGTCCGCCTCCCGGACCGCCGCTGGCCCGACGCGCGCATCGAGCAGGCGCCCCGCTGGTGCTCGGTCGACCTCCGCGACGGCAACCAGGCCCTGGCGATCCCGATGAACGTGGCGGAGAAGCACGAGCTCTTCCAGACCCTCTGCCGCATCGGCTTCAAGGAGATCGAGATCGGCTTCCCTTCGGCCTCCGACACGGAGTTCGCGTTCACCCGCGAGCTCATCGAGAAGCGCCTGATCCCCGAGGACGTCTCGGTGCAGGTGCTCGTGCAGGCCCGCGAACACCTCATCCGCCGGACGATCGAGTCCCTCAAGGGCGCCCATCGCGCGATCGTCCACCTCTACACGCCGACCAACCCGGCCCAGCGCGAGATCGTCTTCGGCCTCTCGAAGGCGCAGGTGCTCGAGATGGCCGTCAACGGCACGAAGCTCATCCGCGAGCTCACCGACGCCCTGCCCGACACGCATTGGCAGCTGGAATTCAGCCCGGAGACGTTCGTGCTCACCGAGCCCGACTACGCCCTCGAGGTCTGCGAAGCGGTCGCCCAGGCCTGGGGCGCGTCGGCCCGGCGCCAGATCATCCTCAACCTGCCGCTGACGGTCGAAGCGGGGACCCCGAACACGCACGCCGACCAGATCGAATGGTTCTGCCGCCACCTGAGCGACCGCGCGATGGCCGTCGTCTCCCTGCACACGCACAATGACCGCGGCACCGGCGTGGCCGCCACCGAGCTCGGCCTGATGGCCGGCGCGGACCGCGTCGAAGGCACGCTCTTCGGCAACGGCGAGCGTACGGGCAACCTCGATATCGTCACCGTCGCGCTGAACATGTTCTCGCACGGCATCGACCCGAAACTCGACTTCCGCAACCTCGGCGCGATCCGCGAGGTCTACGAGCGCGTGACCCGCATGAGCGTGCACGACCGCCACCCCTACGGCGGCGACCTGGTCTTCACGGCCTTCTCGGGCTCGCACCAGGACGCGATCAAGAAGGGCATGGACCGCCGCGGCAAGGTCGGCCACGACGCGCTCTGGGACGTCCCCTACCTCACCATCGACCCGAAGGACATCGGCCGTTCCTACGAGGCCATCATCCGCATCAACTCGCAGAGCGGCAAGGGCGGCGTCGCCTACGTGCTCGACCGCGAGTTCGGTTTCGACCTCCCGAAGCTGATGCACCCGGAAGTCGGCAACCTCATCGGCAAGCACGCCGACCAGCTCGGCAAGGAACTCTCGCCCGCCGAGATCCACGAGTGCTTCCGCGCGCGCTTCGTCAACGTCGCCGCCCCGCTCGAGCTGGTCTCGTTCAGCTCCGCGCCCGTCAGCAAGGAAGCCGTGCGCTGCCAGGCCGAGGTCCGTCGCGACGGGAAGGTCCTCACGCTCACGGGCGAAGGCAACGGCCCGATCAGCGCCCTCGTGCACGCCCTCGAATCGAAGGGCTGGGCGAACTTCTCCCTGAAGGACTACCGCTCGCACGCCCTGACCGCCGGCTCGGAATCCTCCGCCGCCGCCTACGTCTCGCTGCAGGCCAAGGACGGCCGCACCGTCTGGGGCTGCGGCGTCGACGCGAACATCGAGCTCGCCGGCCTCAAGGCCCTCGTCAGCGCGGCGAATCGGCTCGGGTGAGACCGAGCCTGAATTGAGGACTGCGTAGAGGGCTGCATCGATGGCAGATGACTGAATCGATGACTGGATCGAAAGTCTGGTCATCATTCACCGGAAACCAGCCGCCAGCTTGCACCGCCCTCGTGGCCTCGGGTCAATTCCGTCCTCGATGCAGCCCTCTATGCGGTCATCGACTCAGCCATCCTGACGAAGGCATTTTCCTGGCCCACGTGTCACCGTGCCAGCTTGCCCCCTGACCGTTACTGGCAGATGACCGGATCGATGTCGGAATCGAAAGCCCGGTGATCATT
>JBDLWC010000184.1:0-3700 GCA_039804485.1 Verrucomicrobiota bacterium | reverse complement strand
GGCCTTCTTCTTGCCCCAGCCGCCCGCAGGGGCGGGGTCGACGCCCGGGAGCGGGAACGCGTTGCTCGGCGTCCGCGCCGCGCTCATCTTGGCTTCGAGCTCCTTGACGACTTCCGGGAATTTCGCGGCGAGGTCGTTCGTCTCGCGAGGGTCCGTCGAGAGGTCGTAGAGCTGGGTGACCGGCGCGCTTCCGGCGAGCGCCGACTCGGTCATCTCGGTGCGGATGGCTTTCCATTTGCCGTCCCAGATGGCTTGCTGCCCGCCGTAGCCGGGGAACTCGCGGTAGAGCGGGGTGGCGCGGGGGGTGTCGGCGCCTTTGAGCGTCGCGACGAGGCTTTCGCGGCTGATCTCCGGTCCGAGCGCCGGCTTGCTTCCCGAGAGTTCGACGAAGGTGAGCAGCCAGTCTTCGAAGCCCGAGATCCGGCTGGATCGGGTGCCGGCCTTGATGCCCGCCGGCCAGCGCACCACGGTGGGCTCGCGGACGCCGCCTTCGTGCAGCGAGCCCTTGGCTCCGCGCAGGCCGCCCGATGAGGCGAAGTAGCGGGTATCGACGCCGCCGGCGTCATGCGTCGCGCCGTTGTCGCCGGTGAAGACGATGAGGGTGTTGTCGGCCACGCCGGCCTTTTCCAGCGCGGCGAGGAGCCGGCCGACTTCCTTGTCGAGGCGCGAGATCATCGCCGCGTAAGTGGTCCGCGGGGTGCGGTTCGGGCTGTAGCCGCCTTTGCGCGGGGCGTAAGGTCCGGCTTCGGTGATGACGCCTTCGTAAGGCTTCAGTTCTTCGGCCGGGACCTGCAGCGCCACGTGCGGCAGCGGCGAGGCGTAATAGAGGAAGAAGGGCCGGTCCTTGTTGGCGGCGATGAAAGCTTCGGCGCCGACGATGGTCCGCTCGCTCAGGAAATCCTTGCCGATGAAAGGGCCGTAGGCCTTGGGGTCCTGCGGATCGGCGCCCGCGGGGAAGACCGCATGCCCGGGCACGCCGTCCGGACCGTTGTCGAGAGGGACCTTCCGGCCGTCGTCCCACAGGAACGCGGGGTAGTGGCTGTGGGCCATCGATTGGCTGGTGACGCCTAGGAAGCGGTCAAAGCCCTGCTTCAGGGGATTGCCGGTGGAATCGAAACCGCCCATGCCCCATTTTCCGAAAGCGCTCGTGGCGTAGCCTGCCGATTTCAGCAAGGCGGGCAGGGTGGTGATGCCCGCGGGCAGGGGAGTCTGCTCCCGGTCCGCGAAGTCGCGGTTATCCCGCGTGGGGGCGAGGCCGGGATGACGTCCCGTCATGAGCACGGTGCGCGACGGGGCGCAGACGGCGTTGCCGCAGTAATGCCGGTCCAGGACCATGCCTTCGCGGGCCAGGCGATCCACGTGAGGGGTGCGGATGATCTTCTGGCCGTTGAAGCCGACTTCTCCGTAGCCGAGGTCATCGGCCAGGATGAAGACGATGTTGGGCCGAGTCTCCGCGTTGAGGGTCGTGGCCAGCAGGGCCAGCAGGAGCAGGGGGGCGAAGCTCATGGGTTTTAACTAGGGTTTGCTTGGGTGATGTCGAGAAACCACGCGGACGGGTTTGTCGGGTTGACAACCCTTTCGGGCTCAGGTTTAAGAAACCTTCCTTTCTCGGGCTGTAGCGTAGTCTGGTAGCGCGCTTGCATGGGGTGCAAGAGGTCGTGAGTTCGAATCTCACCAGCCCGACCAAAGGAAAGTCTCTCCCCCTTCAGAGGGTGGCTTTGCTTCAGGGTCTCGACTCGACCCAAGGGGCGACCTTGTCCGCCCAGGCTTGCGCATGGGCCTTGAGGCCTTGGGCGGAGAAATGGATGCCTTTGCCGCCTTGGTCGCGGTTCGGTCCGCCCAGCGCATCGGTATCCGGTCCGGCCAGGGCCACGCCGCTGCGCCAGAGGCCGGCTTGCGCCACCCGGAGGTCGTCCGAGCCGGGATCGGCCGGAGAATGGTAGCTGACCTGGGCCACGAACCAAGGAGCGTCGCGTCCGCTGTCGAGTCGGCTGCGCGCGATCAGCTGCGTCAGGAGCTTGGCGTAGGCTTCGCCCGGCAGCGTCCGGGTCGGGTCCTTCTGTTTGGCGTCGCTCTCGCCCTGATGCCAGAGCACGGCCCGGAAGGCGGGTACCGACTTCATGCGGGTGACAAGCATGGCGTAGGCCTTGCCGTCGGCTTCCCAGTTTCCGTCGGCGGTCTGCCGGACCCGGCTCACGATGCTCGGAGGATTCGGGAAAGAGATGCCGGCGGGGAGCCATTCGCGGACGCTGGTGGCGCCGATCCCGCAGGCGATGAAGCCGACCGGGACGCCGAGCCGGCGATGGAGTTCGTCGCCCAGCGCCGGCAGGAAGCTGCCGCCGTTGCCGGAGGCTCCGGGCTGAGGGTCGGCGCAGGGACGCCATTCGCCTTTGGGACTCACGGTGAAGGCCTGTCCTGAGGCCGCTTGCTGCCGTCCTTCGCCGTGGTTGGCGGAATTAGACTGCCCGGTGACGAGGAATACCTCGCCGACCGCGAAGCGCCTCGGAGCGGAGAGCCGCGCCGGCAAGGTCCCTTCGGTGATCCTGGCTTCCAAGGTGTGGAGTCCGGCCGTCGTCAGCGTCGTGCCGGTGAAGCGTCGTTGACCGTCGGCGCCGGTCGTCGCGGTGACGGAAAGCTGCCGCCACTCGCCGCCGTCGAGACGGATTTCGATCGAGGGCGACTTCTCTCCTGAAGCGAGCAACCCGCTGACCTCGACGAGTCCCGAGGACTTGTCCTGGCGTTGCCAGACTTGGTCCTGGGCCGGGCTGATCAGCGTGAGGGGAGCCTCGGCTGCGCCCAAGGCGACCGAGGTCAGGAGCAGCGCGCAAAGCAGACGCATGGGTTATTTGGCCGACAGCAGGTGGGCTTTGATGAAGTCGATCTCGCGCGGGTGCTTCACGTCGGGGGCTCCCGGATAGACGAAGGCGCAGGGCACGCCGATGGCGTCGCAGTGCTCTTTCAGCTTGATGCCGAAGTTCGCGGTGTGGGTCGGGTCTTTCTCGTCCTTGCCGAGGTTGGGCGGAGTGCTGAAATAGAGGCCCGCGGGCGGGTCGTCCCGGCTCACCAGCTCGTAGGGGGAATACTCCTTGATCCAGGGCATGATCTTCTCGCGGGCCGCGACGAACGCGTCGAACGCCGAGAGCTTCTTCGACGGGTCGCCATGGATGCCGAAAGCGTGCGCGCCGTAACGGCTGTTCGGGGTCCAGGCGCGCATCTGCGCGGGGTCGAGCGTGGTCTGGGGGACGGTCACCGCGGCGCAGGTCAGCCGGGTGGACTCGCGGGCGATCGGGTCGGCGCTGGCAGGGTCGGCGAGGTCGTCGCGGAAGGCCAGCCAGAGGCTGGTGCAGCCGCCGGCGGAGCCGCCGCTCGCCGCCACGCGGGTCTTGTCGAGGTTCCATTCCTTCGCCTTGCTGCGGCAGAACTGGAGCGCGCGGGCGCAGTCGAGCATCGGTCCCTTCACCGGCGGGACGACTTTGTCCTCGGTCGAGTCCTTGATGGTGCGGTACTCGACGGAGACGACGGAGATGCCCGCGGCGAGGGCTTCCTTCAGCATGCCGTTTACGCTGGAGCGGTCGCCATTGGACCAGCCGCCGCCATGGATATAGAAAAGCAGGGGCGTGGGGCGGTCGGATTTCGCCCGCCAGAAATATATGACCTGCATGCGGTGCGGACCATAGGAGACATTCTCGTCAGGCTTGAT
>JBDLWC010000183.1:0-5099 GCA_039804485.1 Verrucomicrobiota bacterium | reverse complement strand
AGATCGCTCCGCCGACCCATCCGCTCGGCGTCGTGTTGAGGGAAGCTCCTAGGAAAGCCGCAAAGCTCAGCAGCGGCCCGGGCACGGCCTGCGTCGCGCCGTAGCCGGCCAGGAAGGCTTCGTTGCTGACCATGCCGTTGGGGACGACCGAAGCTTGCAGCAGCGGCAGCACGACGTGGCCGCCGCCGAAGACCAGCGCGCCCGAACGGAAGAAAACGCTGATGTCCGTCAGGACATTCCCCGGCCAGACCGCGGCCAGCAGCGGCAGTCCGAGCAGCAGTCCGCCGAACAGGCTCAGCCAGAGCGCACCGTCCCGCCGGCTGACGGAGACGGGCAGGGGGTCGTGCGCCTCCGTCGCGTCAGGTCGGAAGACCAGAAGCCCGGCGAGCGCCGCGCCGGCGATGACGCCGATCTGTCCGCCGGCCGTCGGCGCGATGAGCGTCGCGCAGGCGGCGAGGGCCATGAAAACGCGCTTCGGGGCGTTATCGCACAGGCTCTTGCTCATCCCCCAGACCGCTTGCGCGACGACCGCGACCGCCACGACCTTGAGGCCGTGCAGTAATCCTGGCGGGATGGTGTCGGCATAGCGCGTGAGCCCGAGGGCGAGGAGGATCAGGGCGACCGCCGAGGGCAGGGTGAAGCCGGCCCACGCGGCCAGCGCGCCGAGGTAGCCGCGGCGAGAAAGGCCCAGCGCCATGCCTACCTGGCTGCTGGCCGGACCGGGGAGGAACTGGCACAGGGCCACCAGGTCGGCATAGGCGCGTTCCGTCAGCCAGCGACGTCGGTGGACGAACTCGTCGCGGAAGTAGGCGAGGTGGGCGATCGGCCCGCCGAAAGAAGTCAGGCCCAGGCGCAGAAATATCAGGAAGACGCCCCAGGCGCTGTCGCCGGTCGGCTGGGCCGGCGAGTCGCTCGGCGTCTTGGCGGGTGCGTCCATGGGCGTCGTCAGGTTTAAGTCCGTCCGCCGGATATTCAAAGCGTATCGACGGCGGTGCGGAGGCGGTTCGGCTTCACTTCGGCGCGCCGAACAAGCCGGGGCTCAGCGGCGCCTTGGGGGCGAAGAAGAGCGTGCCGTGGAATTCATGGCGGGGCAGGGTCGCGTCCTTGCGGTGCGTCCACTTGAGCAGGTCAGACGAGGTGGCCAGCTGGAGGCCGTCGCCCGCCGGTTCGTCCCAGATGAGCGTCCACTGGTCGCGGTACTTGATCAGGGAGGGCCCTTCGGCCATCGATTTCTTGGGGGTCGCGTCAGAAACCATCGCGCCATGGTTGCCGGCGATCGGTCCGTGCAGCGGGGTGAAATCCGGGCGATCGAGGTCCATGCCCGTGAAGGTCACCCAGAGGTTGCGTCCGGGCATCTTGGGCAGGTCCCAGTTACGCGAGCATTTGATGATCATCGCCCAGCGCTGGTTCGCTTCATCCAGACGCATCACCGCGTCGATGGAGGCGAAGTCGCAGGGGTAGAAGACCTTGGGTTCGCTGAAGGCCGCGAAGTCCTTGGTGCGCGTGATGAAGACGCGGTTGTCGTATTTCGAGCCGACCTTGCCGTCGTTGTTGCTGGCGTTGTCGTTCGTCCGTTCGCGCCGCGTCGTGCTGGCGAAGAGGATGAAGTAATCCTGCTTCGCCGGGTCCCAGTGCAGTTCAGGCGCCCAGATGTTCTCGGGCTGGTCCTCGGCCGGGAGGGTCGGCGGGAAGGGCGTCACCTGGCGCGGCTCGGACCAGTTCACCAGGTCTTTGGACGAAGCGTAGCCGAAGATCCGGCCCGTCCAGCCGCTCGTCCAGACCATGCGGAAGACGCCTTCCCGATAGAGCACCGACGCGTCGCGCACCAGGTTCTGGCCATTGGGCCACTGCGGAGGCTGGAAGAACGGCTGGCCCTTGTTGAGCGGCGTGAAGCGGACGCCGTCCGTGCTCATCGACAGCGTCGGCCCGAACTGTCCGTTGGCCCGGAAGGAGGTCAGCAGCAGCACTTCGTCGGAGGTCGGGTGCTGCGTGGCCGGGCCGGTCTTCTGGGCCACGCCAGGCAGCGCGGCGAAGGTCAGGAAGACGGCGGCGAGCCAAGGGCGTAGGCGGGTCGGCATGTCGGAGCGGGGCTGAGCATGACCTCATCAGGTCGACATCCTTTTGCAAGGCGTAGGTCCCCGGCGTTTGTCGCTTTACCCTCTTTCCGCCCTGCGGTACACAGGAGGCGCACCCTATGCGTTTCCCCGCATGCGTCCGTCAATTCGTCGTCTTGCTCGCCTTCGCTCAGGCGTCGGTATGCCTGGCGGCCGAGGGCAAGGTCGACGACCTCGAGACCACCCGCGCGAAGGCTGTCCAAGGCGACGCCAAGGCCCAGTGCGCTCTCGGGGTCATGTACGACAGCGGCCAAGGCGTCGCCAAGGACCACGCCGAGGCCGCGAAGTGGTATCGCAAGGCGGCGGACCAGGGGTTGGCTCGCGCCCAGCATAACCTTGGCTATGCTTACCAGTATGGCGAGGGCGTGCCGAAAGACCTGGCGGAAGCTTTGAAGTGGTACCGGCTCGCCGCCGAACAAGGGTTCGCGCAGTCCCAGACGAACCTCGGTCGGATGTACCAATGGGGCGAAGGCGTGACGAAGGATTCCGCGGCGGCCGTGAAGTGGTTCCGCCAAGCCGCCGAGAGCGGCGA
Source organism: Verrucomicrobiota bacterium (assembly GCA_039804485.1). Taxonomy (GTDB): domain Bacteria; phylum Verrucomicrobiota; class Verrucomicrobiia; order Opitutales; family UBA953; genus UBA953. The sequence continues at coordinate 2,453 of JBDLWC010000183.1, read as the reverse complement.
CGCCGTCGGTCAAGGCAACCTCGCGATCATGCTCGAGATGGGCGAAGGGGTTCCCCGGGATGACGCGGAGGCCTTGAAGTGGTATCTTAAGTCCGCCGAGCAGGGGTACGCCACGGCGCAGCTGTACCTCGCGACCCTTTATGAGCAAGGCGAGCGCAGGCCCCGGGATTTCGCGGCCGCCGTCTTCTGGTATCGCAAGTGCGCCGACCAAGGTAACGCCGAGGCCCGGTTCTCGCTCGGCTACATGCATGAGATCGGCCGCGGCGTCCCTCAGGACTACCTCGAGGCCGCCAAATGGTATCGTCTGGCCGCCGAACAAGGCCACGCGCGGGCGCAGCTGAATCTCGGGGTGATCAGCAACCGGGATGATTCTCCGGTCAAGGACCATGCCGAGGCCGCCAAGTGGCTGCGCAAGAGCGCCGACCAAGGCGACGACATGGCCCAGTTCAACCTCGGCATGATGCATTACATCGGACGCGCCGTGCCCAAGGACTGGAAGGAGGCGGCCCGGCTGTTGACGCTTTCCTCGGAGCAGGGCTATGGCCCCGCCCAGCTCAACCTCGGGATCATGTGCGAGGACGCCCAGGGCCGGCCCCAGGATCATGCCGAGGCCATCAAGTGGTATCTCCGGGCCGCGGACCAAGGCTACGCCTTGGGGCACTTCCATCTCGGCATGATGTCCGCGAGCGGAAAAGGCACCCCGAAGGACACCCTCGAGTCCTGCGCCCGGTTCACCCTCGCCGCCGCGATGGGTCACGAGAAGTCGCGGAAGATGATGGAGCAACTGCAGAAGAAGATGCCGCCTGATTTCCTGGAGCAGGCGAGGAAGCGCTCGCAGGAGATGCTGAGGGAGGCCGATGAACGCACGGCGAAGGCCGCGGGCGAGGCGCGGGCCAAGAAGGGCGCCAGGAAGTAACGCCACCCGACAGGCTGGGTGGTTAAGGGTTGTGCTTCCGGCCGGCTCGGGCATCCTTGTCGTCATGGAAAGCCGCGCCCCCGGTCTTGATCCTCTGCTGGCCAAGCTGGCCGCGACGCGCGGTTCGCTGACGGTCAGCAGCCGCGTCGCGATCGGCGGATTCTGCTTCTGGCTGCTGTTCCTCGCCGTCGTGGCCGCGGAGATGCGGGCCAAAGGTTTCGACTTGGTCTATGGCACGCCGATCACCGTGCTGACGTGGCTGCTGTTCGCGGTGCCGATCCTCCTGCATATCTGGCCGATCCTCGCGCTGCGTCGGGCAGGCCGGACGATGGCGGCGTTCGCCGCCGCTCCGACGGAAGAGGGCGCGGTCGGCGCGCTCCGCGCCCAGAGTCTTTACTGGCGGGCCGCGGCGATCTGCCATCTGGCGCTCATCCTCTGGGTGATCGCCGACTTCATCGCGATCACCGTCCTCATCGCGAGCATGACGAAGGGCCCGGCCTGAGCGCTTCCGTTACCTTCCCCCTCAGATGTTCCTCACCGCCGCCTCCGCCGAACTCCGCTCCAGCCGCCGCTGGGTGCTCGCCATGGCGATCCTCGCCTTGTTCCTGCTCGGTCTCTGGTCCCTCGTGATCGGGGTTTCTTGGTTCACCCCGGGAGTCTTTCCCGCTTTTACCGGCTGGGAGCGGGGCTTCTTCCTGGGCTTTTACGCGCAGCTGACCCTCTTCGTCTTCGCGGCGCTCCTCCCGTTCCTCACCTTGCTGCGTTATGCCATGTCTCTCTTCGCCCTGCGCGACGGCGATCGCGAGACGTTGGAGCGGGCGCTCGAGCTGAACGTCCGTTTCTGGCGCCAGTGCGCCTGGCTGATGTGGGGCCTCGTGTGGCTTTTCGCCTACGCGCTCATCGGCGCCGTCGTCGCGAACTTCGTCACTTAGTCTTCTGCGCCTGCGGCCTCACCGATCCCTGGGTTCTCATCCCTCTGGTCAGCATGCACGGGGCTGCCAGGCTTACCGGTCAGGCAAGTCTTGGTCTTAATTCCAGCTGGCGGAGAGGGAGGGATTGGCTCCGCTATGCTACGGGGCATAGCCCCAATCCTGACGGATTGCCTGTTCGGCCTGCGACCTCACCGAACCCGGGGTTCTCATCCCTCCGGCCAGCTTGCACGGGGCTGCGAGACTTACCGGTCAGGCAAGTCTTGGTCTTAGTTTCCAGCTGGCGGAGAGGGAGGGATTCGAACCCTCGGTACCTTGCGGTACACTGCATTTCCAATGCAGCGCGATCGACCACTCTGCCACCTCTCCTTTGTTACCAGCTGGAAGGTGCATCAACGGGTGGGATGGGGGTGGGTCAAGGGCGAAGAAAGTCCATCATCAGAGGCTCCGAGGCCCGGATGGGTTGATCGGTTGATCGGAGGGCAGGTTAGCCAGATAGGACGGGCTGGGTAGTGGGGTTGGGGATTGTGGGGGTAGGCTGACTAAGTGATACCAGAGGTATCCCTGAGGTCTTCCCTTATTCGCTCTCCTGCGGCTGGTGGGGTATC
>JBDLWC010000182.1:0-6858 GCA_039804485.1 Verrucomicrobiota bacterium | reverse complement strand
CGATGCGCTTCAGGTCGCGGACCTGGCTTTCGCCCAACGGCCAGGGCTCCGGGGAGAGCTTCCAGATCTTCTCCGCGAACAACGGGGTGTCCAGGAGCTTCTGGCGGAGGACTTCCCGGGTCGGCATGGGTCGGTCGGACTTAGTCCTCGATCTTGATGTCCTTGTTGCGCGTGCGCGGACCGCCCGCGCGCAGCCAGCCGTTGATGAACGCGTCGATGTCGCCGTCCATCACCGCCTGGATGTTGCCGGTCTCCACGCCCGTGCGGAGGTCCTTGACCATCTGGTAGGGCTGGAAGACGTAGGAACGGATCTGGTTGCCCCAGCCGATGTCGCCTTTCTCGCCGTAATATTTCTCCATCTCGGCGCGCTTGTCGTCGATGGTCTTCTCGTAGATGCGGGCGCGCAGGATCTTCATCGCCAGGGCGCGGTTCTTGACCTGCGAGCGTTCGCGCTGGCACGCCACGACGATGCCGGTGGGGATGTGCGTCAGGCGGACCGCCGACTCGGTCTTGTTGACGTGCTGGCCGCCTTTGCCGCTCGAACGGTAGACGTCGACGCGCAGGTCGGCTTCGTTGACCTCGACGTCGATGTCGTCGTCGATCTCCGCGACGACGTCCACCGAGGCGAAGGAGGTGTGCCGGCGGGCGTTGGCGTCGAACGGGGAGATGCGCACCAGGCGGTGCACCCCTCGCTCGGCCTTGACGTAACCGTAGGCGTTCGGGCCTTCGAGGCGGAACGTGGCCTGGCTGATGCCGGCGCCTTCGCCTTCGGCGATGTCCTCGACCTCGACCTTGAACCCGCGACGCTCGGCCCAGCGGGTGTACATGCGGTAGAGCAGGTCGGCCCAGTCGTTGGACTCCGTGCCGCCGGCGCCGGCCTTGACGGTCACGATGGCGTTGGATTTGTCGTGCGGTCCGGAGAGGAAGGAGGCGATCTCAAGGTCCGCGACGCCGGCGAGCAGGTCGGTCGCGAGCTTGCGGAGTTCCTCGACTTCGGCGTCGGCCGTGCCGTCGGGGGATTCGGTGATCAGTTCGGCGAGCGTCTTGGCGTCGTCGATCTGGCGGCGGAAAGCGACCTGCGGGGCGACGACGTTCTTATAGCCGTTGCACTCGGAGATGACCTTCTGGGCGGCTTTCTGGCTGTCCCAGAAATTCTGACCGCCCATCTGCTCTTCGAGCCGGGCGATCGCGGCCTGCTTGCCCGGGACGTCCAGGAACTTCCAAAGGTGTCCCGCCCGACGTTCGACTTCGTCGAGATGGGCGCGGATTTCAGGCGGAATATACATCGGGAGGCGAGGGGCGGTACGTTTCAGGCCGTCGGCGACGGCGCAGGGGTTGGGCATACGGCCCCCCTGTCCGGGATTCAATGTCAGAGTGCGCCCCTGCCAAGGGTCGCACTTGCGCCGGCTTGGTCCCAGGGCATACATCCTGCCTTATGTCCCAACTCGAAGGCCTTAGTTTCGCCCAGATCGCCGGTCCGTCGCCGGAAAGGCGGATCCTCGCCAACGGGCTTGAGGTCATCTACTCGCACCGCCCCGGCGTCGGCCTGTGCACCGTCCAGGCCTGGGTGCGCACAGGCAGCATCCATGAAGGACGCTGGGAGGGCTCAGGCATCTCGCATTACCTCGAGCACATGGTGTTCAAGGGGACCGGACGTTTCACGAACCGCGAGCTGACCGAAGCCATCCATCGGAGCGGGGGCTCCTCCAACGCGTACACGACGTTCGACCGTACGGTCTATTACGTCGACGCCCCTCAGGAAGGTTTTGCGACGGCCATGGAAGCGATCGCCGACATGGTCTTCGATCCGCTGATCACCGACAAGGACGCCAAGATGGAGCGCGAAGTCATCCTCCGGGAGATCGCGATGTGCGACGACGAGCATGATCAGGTCCTGGCCAAAGGGGTCCTCGAGGAGGCCGTCCGCTCCCACGCTTTTCGTCAGCCGGTCATCGGCCACCGCGAGCTGTTCGTCCGGATCACCCCCGACGACCTGCGGGCCTATCATGCCGGCCGGTATGTGCCCGGCAACGTGGTGCTGGCCATCGGCGGCGGCATGCCTCCTGAAGAAGCCTTCGCCGCCGCGGAGCTTTGGTTCGGGCGCTTCGCCCGGCGTCCCGTCGCCGATATCGCCGTCCCGTCCGAGCCGCCCCAAGGCGGCGTCCGTCGCGCCGACCTCCGCCGCGAGGTGAGCACGACGAAAGGCGTGGCCTGCTGGCGCGTGCCGGGCTTCTTCGATGACGGCCGTCTCGCCATCGATCTCTTCCTCGGCGTGCTCGGCGCCGGCAACAGTTCCGCTCTCTGGAGCGAGCTCCGTGAGAAGCGTCGTCTGGTGCATGCGATCGACGCCTCGGCTTTCGGCCTGCGCGACCTCGGGCTGGCTTGGTGCGGCTGGACGGGCGAAGCCGCCGTCGAACCCGCCACGGTCGAGCAGGCCATCGCGGAAGTCGTCGACGGCCTGCTGCAAAGAGGCGTGAATGACGAGGAGTTCTCCAAGGTGCGGCGTCAGTCCGTCGTGGCCATGGTCAACGGCCAGAAAAACCTGCATGGCCTGACGAGCCGGGCGGCTTATGCCGCGGCCATCGGATATGACCTCGCCTGGCCGCTCAGGGGGGTCGAGCATCTCGCGCGACTGACGCCTGCTGACCTGACCAAGGAAGCCCGGCGCTGCCTAAGTCCGGATAACGTCACTTTCGGGACCCTGCGCGGCGGGGTTTCCGCCGCGAAAGCGGCTTCGGCTGCTCCGACCGTCACGCCCGACCGGTTCGAAATCATGACCCTGGAGAACGGCGTCAGGGTCCTCCTGCAGCCCGACGCCACGATCCCCAAGGCCGGCGTCGGCGTCTTCCTGGCCGGCGGCGGCGCTTACGAAGACGATGCGAAACGCGGTGTCTCCGGCTTGCTCTCGACGCTTTTCGCCCGCGACACGCGTCATCGCTCCAAGGAGGCCGTCGCCCAGCTGGTCGACTCCTTGGGCGCGACCTTCTCCGACCACGCCTCGCAGGTGTCATGCGGACTATGGGCCGAAGCCCTGAGCTCGGATTTTTCCGCCGTCGCCGAGCTGGTCGCCGACGGGATTCTCGAGCCGAGCATCGTGCCGGAGACCTTCGAAGCCGAGCGCGCCGCCGTGATCTCGGCCTGCCGCGACGCCGAGGATGACATCGTCGAGAAGGCCCGCCTTCGCCTGCAACGGCAGTTCTTCGGCGACCATCCGCTGGCCGTGGACGCGTGCGGCGAGCCCGCGACCCTCGCGCGGATCACTCCCGAAGACCTCCGCGAGCTGCATGGCCGCCTCGTCGTCCCCGCCAACCTGGTCGTCGGCGTGAGCGGAGCTTATGACCGCGAACAGGCCCTTGAATTCGTGCGCCGCCGCTTCGGCGCGCTGCCGTCGGTCGCCCTGACTCCCCGGATTTTCCCCCGGCATCGCCCGGCGCCGGCCGCCCGCCGTTCCGAGCGCGCCACGGGCGAGCAGGCCGTCGTGGCTCTTGCGTTCCCGCATTGCGGCTTCGGACCCGACGAGGTCGTCGCGGCGAACGTGACCGAAGAACTCCTGAGCGGGATGGCCAGCGGCCTTTTTCGACGCGTGCGCGAAGAGAAAGGCATGGCTTATTTCGTCGGCGCCACCCGGGTGGAGGTCGTCGATCAGGGCATGTTCTATCTCTACGCCGGCACGGCCGCCGCGTCGGCTTCCGAGGTCGTCGCGGAGATGCGCCTCGAACTGGACCGGTTGCGTCAGGCGAAGTTCACGCCGGATGAGATCGAAGACGCCAAGCGACGCATGCGGGTCTCGCGTCGGCAAGGTCGCCAGTCCGCCGGCGCGCGGATGCAGGGAGCGATGCTCCGGGAGGTCGCGGGCCTGGGCGCGAATTTCGACGCCGAGTGGGAACGCCGCATGGCCAAGACCGACGCCGCGGCGGTGCAGGCTTTCGCCCGTCGCTATCTCGATCCGAAGTTCGAGCAGGAACTCGTCGTCCTGCCGAAGGCCTGATCAGGCCTCCTCGAAATAACGCTTGGCCCGCCAGGCCGAAAGCAACCCGGGGATGGCGAAGATAAGCGCGAAAACAAAGTAGCCGGCGTAGCCTAAGCGATCGGATAGATGGCCGGCCCACAGGCCCGGCAGGTAGTTGGCCAGCAAGGCGAAGGTCGACAGCGCGGCATAGCGCACCGCCGCGCCAGGGCCTGAGGCGACCTTCATCATGGCGAGGATGAGGGCGCACATGCCGGCGCCGTAGGCCACGTATTCCAAGACGAAGACACCGCCGATGACCCGGAGGTCATGCGTGCCGTCGCTGGCCAGCCAGGCGAAGGCGACCAGTGGCAGGTGCATCGTGATGCCGAGCGGCAGAAGCGCCCGGGACAGTCCGAGCCGCGCCACCACGAATGAACCGATGACCCCGCCCAACGCCAGTCCCCCGACGGCTGACAGGATCCGGAGCAGGGCATAGGTTTCGTTGTCGAGACCGAGTCCTCCGCCGGTGCCGGATTTGGCGAACAGCTGGATGATCTTGGCCATGTGGACCTCGCTGGCCCGATAGAAAAGGATGAGACCGAGCACGGCCGGGAGCCTCCGGTCGGAATAGAGCTGACGCAGTCCGGCGAGCATTTCCCGGAATCGTCCCCGCACGTCGCCGGCATGGACGTCGGTCGTCGGCTCGGCCGCCAGACCCCAGGCGCTGAAGGCCAAGGCGACCAGCGCCATGATGCCTGCGGCGACCAAGGCCCATGACCAGGCATCGGCCGCCTGCGGGCCCTGATCCATGATCATCCCGACAAGCCAGATGAGTCCGGGCCCGGCGAGCACCACGCCGACCTTCGTCGCGACATTCAGGATGCCGGAGTGCGTCGCCCGTCTCTTGTCGTCGAGCGATGCCACGAAATAACCGTCCAGGGCGAAGTCATGCGCGGCTGAGAACAGCGAAAGCAGCGTCAGGCAGCCGATGATGGCGATCGTGCCGGTCTGCTCTCCGCCCACCTGAAGGGCGAGCAGCATGAGAAGGCCCGCGATACCCAGCTGGGAGGCCAGGATGAAGCGCCGAGGATTGAAGCCGGCGACCAGCGGAGACAGCAGGATCTTGCATCCGACCACGAGCCCGAAGGTCGCCACGAAAGGCGTGATCTGCGAGTCGGGGTAGCCCAGGTCCTTGAGCGCGACGGGCAGGGCCTCGTCGCGGACCGCGGCCGGGATGGCCTGGAACAGGTAGGCGGCGAAAACCCAGAGCCAGGCGCGGCGAGCGATGACCGGGGCCTCCCGCATCGGCTCAGGCGCCGTCGCCGAGCTGGGCGCGGCCGAAGTGGTCGACCGAACGGAGGAGGCCGTCCACGAACTTCGACACGGTGATGTTCAGGCCGAGAAGCTCGGTGTCGGACAACGCCAGCATCTCGCCGGGCTTGAAGGTGCGGCTCGTGTCCGTGAGGCGGGCGACCGTCTTCGGCCGACCGGCGTCGCCGACGCCATGTCGGGTGACGCCGGGCGGGGTTTCCGCGTCGGGAGCGGCGGGCGTCGCTTCCGTGGCGTCGTCGGCTTCGACGTCTTTCATCGCCTTGAATTCCAACGTCAACGCGCCGTCCGGCGTGATGTCGTCATTGGTGACGAGTCCGCCGCGGGCGAGCACCCGGAGCGCGGACGCGAGGCTGAAGATGCCGTCCTCCAGTTCGCAGACGATGCCGAACTCGGTCTCCAGGGCAGTGAAACGGTCCTGCAGGGTCATCTTCACGAAAGCCTGATGCTTCTCGCTGACGATCTTCTCGACCAGGGGGTCGCGGCGCGGGTTCTTGCCTTGTTCGCGGATGAACAGGCAGAGGAGGAAGCATTGCGACATGCACTCGGCGGACAGGCTGAGCAGGTCGTTGATGGTGGTGCGCATCATCAGGCCCCGGGCATAGGCCAGCATCTGATCCGGAGGGAGATGCGCCTGGGGGACCGGCATGACCCGGGAGATCGTCGAGAAATGCTCGTAGGCCTTGGGGTCGGCGGTGTGCAGGCCGGCGATGTTGAAGGCCAGCATGTCGTGCTGACGTTGCAGCGCCGTGAAGAACGTGCGGCTGATATTCTGCAGGGAGAGGACGCTCTCGCCTTTGCCGGAAGGAGGTTGGGACATGGGGGTCAGCTTTGAGGATTGGAGTCCTTGTCCTTGGCGTGGCGAGCCCTTTTGCGGGCAAGGAAACCGTCGACCCGCGGCTGCGGGGTCGAAGCAAACCAGGCGATGGCCATCGGGGTGATGTCGGCGAGGCTCAGCGCGGGTTGGTTGACGAGGCCGGGGAAGCGATAGACGTGTTCCACGCGCGGCTGGATGTCGGGGTCCAGACGGCCGCCGGGGATGAGGAGGGCGAGGTGGCGGGCGGGGACGCGCACCGGGACGCCCAGGTCGATCTTGCGACCGATGTCAGGCGAAAGGGCCACGACGCAGCACTTGTCTTCGACGAGGCGGAGCAGGCCGCCCAAGGCGGCGGCGCGCATGATGCGCAGCTGCTCCATGGCCCCGCGAGAGAGATGCCAGGCCTCGGGGTCGAACGAGAGTTTCTCGGTGCCGCCGGAAAGGAGCAGGCGCTTCAGGCCGAAGGCGGCCATGCCGCGGGCGATGGCCGCCAGGTCGGCGGGGTTCGTCACGCCGTCGGCGATGACGATGCTTTCCTTGGTCTCGCGCCATTCGGCGAAGTCCGCGATGCGGGCGAGGCCGAAGTCAGGCCTCATCGTCAGGGCGCACACGTCATCGCACGGGCCCTCCGCGGTCTGGGCGAGCTCCAGCGCTCCGACGATGCGGGTCTTGACGCCGAGTTCGGCGAAAGCCGCGTCGTGCTCCGCGAGCTGCGGGGCGAAGGCCGCCGTGGCGACGACCTCACGGAGGGCCCGGGGATGGT
>JBDLWC010000181.1:0-3356 GCA_039804485.1 Verrucomicrobiota bacterium | reverse complement strand
CATCGTCGCGACGATGAGCAGGTCGACGTCGGCAGGCGTCATGCCGGCGCGGGCGAGGGGCTGGGCCGACGCCTTCGCTCCCAGGTCGGAGGGGTTCTCGCCGGGCCCGGCGATCCGTCGTTCGGCGATGCCCGAGCGGGTCTTGATCCACTCGTCCGACGTCTCCACCATCCGGGAGAGCTCGGCGTTGGTGAGCGTACGCGAGGGAACGCCGACCCCGATGGCCCGGATGAAGACGGATGGCTCAGCGCTGCTCATCGATGCGTGAGAAAAGACCCCTTGGGCGGGGAAGGGAACACTAAAACCTCAGGCTTCCTCCGGCACGGACGCGATCACGGCGTTGGCCTCGGCCAAAGCCGTCAGCATCCGCTGCCCCGCCCCGTGGTCAAGGGCCTCCAGACCGAGGCGGACGGCGCTGGCGATGCCCTGCCGGTTACTGGAACCGTGGGCTTTCATGACGAGACCGGTCAGACCCAGCAAAGGAGCTCCGCCGTAACGTTCCGGTTTCAGTTTGCCCTTCAGGTCGCGCAGCAGGGGGAACATCGCGATACCGCCCGCGAGGTAGACCGGGTTGCTCTTCACTTTGCTGCCGATCATGTCCCGGACCATGTAGACGAGGCCTTCCAGGGTCTTCAGGATGATGTTGCCGGTGAAGCCGTCGGTGACGACCACGTCGCAGGCGTCGCCGAAGACGTCGAAGCCTTCGACCGGTCCGACGTAATGGATGCGGTCGCCCATGGCCTTGAGCAGGGCGTGCGTGCGGTTGATGCGGGGGCCGCCTTTGCCTTCTTCGGTGCCCACGGTGAGCAGGCCGACGCGCGGACGCGCGATGCCGAGGGCGCTTTGGGCGTAGATCGAGCCGAGCACCGCGTTGTGCAGCAGCTGGGCCGGGGTGGCCTCCGGGTTGGCCCCCACGTCCAGCATGATGAAATGGCCCTCCCGGCGGGGCATGATGGCGGCCAGGGCGGGGCGCTCGGCGCCCTCCATCGGGCGCACCTTGATGGTGCCTGCGGCGACCAGGGCCTTGGTGTTGCCGGTGGAGACGACCGCGTCGACTTCCCCGTTCTTAAGCATGTCCAGGGCGATCACCATCGAGGAGTCGCGCTTGGATTTCAGGACGGCCATCGGGGCGTCGTCCGAGGACACGATGGTCGGCGCGTGGCGGTAGGTGACCCGCGCGTTGCGCAAGGCGCGGTGTTCGACCGCGAGCAGGCGCAGATTGTCTTCGTGGCCGACGAGCACCAACGAGTCGTCGGGTCCGATGATGCCCTCCTTGAAGGCGAGGGCGGCGGCGGCGACGGCTTCGGAAGGACCGAGGTCTCCCCCCATGCAATCAAGGGCGATCCGGTGGCCTTTCTTCGAAGCGTCGCTCATGCGAACGGGCTGAGCCCGGGAAGGAGCTTAAGCTCCGGTATCCAGGACCTGACGACCGCGGTACTTGCCCGTGGTGGGGTCGACGCGGTGGGAGCGGCGGAGGGCGCCGGATTCGGCGTCCTTGACGAGTTTAGGGGCGCGGAACTGGTTGGCTCCCCGACGGAGTCGGCTGCGGCGTTTGGACTGTTTACGTTTCGGATTGGCCATGGTTCTACGCTGGGATGAGGGTCGGTTCTACCCCTCTGGCCCCCTCGGTCAAGCCCCCTTTCCATTCCCTTGCGATTGGAGGAGGGTTTGTTTGGCTTAAGGCATGTCCGGCCACCCCGCTCTTTTCCTCGATCGCGACGGCAATCTCATCCGCGATCACCACCATACCTGCCGCGAAGAGCAGATTGAGCTGATTCCAGGCGTGAAACCGGCCTTGGAGGCCTGCCTGCGGGCGGGCTATCGGCTGTTCGTCCTGACCAACCAGAGCGGCATCAACCGGGGGATCTTCACTTGGGAGCAATATCACGCCTGCAACCGCCGCATGCTGGAGCTGCTGGCCTTGCCCGCCCCGGGAATCCTGGAAATCAAGGCCGCCCCGGAGCGGCCTGACGAGCCGTCGCTCTACCGCAAGCCCAGCCCCCGGTTCATCCTCGAGAAGATCGCCGAGCACGGGCTCGACCCCGCCCGCTGCTGGATGACGGGCGATCGGATCACGGACTGGGATGCCGGCCTCAACGCCGGTATCCGTTCGTGCGCGATGCGGAGCGGGGCGGCCAAGCCCGAGGAGCTGATCGCCGCGGCGGGCCGCGGGATCGCGGTCCACGACGACTTCCCGGCTTTTGTCCGCGCCGAGCTCGGCCTCGGCTGGTAGGCCAAAAAAAGACGAACCGCTCGGTTCGTCTTGGGTTCGCCGAAGGGCTGGCTTCAGGCCTTAGGCTTTTCTTTTTCGCAGGGGCACTTCTCTTCCTTCTTCTCTTCGTCAGCGGCGGCCTTGGGCTTTTCCTTTTCGCAAGGGCACTTGTCGCACTTCTTCTCTTCTTCCTTCTTCTCTTCGGAGACGATCACGGCCGCCGGCTTTTCCTTCTCCTTCTCGCAGGGGCACTTTTCTTCTTTCTTCTCTTCGGCGCTGACGAACGCGGCGGAGAGGGCGAGGAGTCCGACGGTGAGGGTGAGGAGCTTGAGGAACTTGGTGTTCATGGTGGACCTAAAGATGCCCGGTAATCACCCCTCTGTCAACTGACCCGCCGTCAGAGTCCTGTCCCGACTAGTCGCCGAGATCGTTACGGAGCTTGGTCAGTTCGGGGATGGTCTTGTTTAAACCACTGCCTGGCAACCAGTTGCCTGAGTTATTGACGATGTAGATTCGACCATCGCGCACACAGGTCAATTCCCGGATGGCCGGGATCTGCCGTGCTTCGGCGGTTTTCGCGGGGCTTGGCGCAAGCAGGCCGTCAGCGCCGCTGTTCTGCACCCACAGGAGGGCGTCGGGGCGCTGCGTCGCGACGAGTTCCCAATCGAACCTGATCCATGACCCGGCCGACAGCGCCGAAGCGAAGCCGGCCGCCGCCAGGGGCTCGGCGAGATAGCTTTCGGGGCCGGCCATGACTCCGTCCCAGATCACGATGATGCGCTTCGCGGTGCGCTTGGAAGGCGCCGTCAGCTGCGTCGTCAGCTTGCGGGCGTTTTCTTCGCGTCCCATGGCTTGGCCCAGCTGAAGGATATCCCGGCTGGCGGAGTCGCGCGCTTCGGCGTGCAGGACGAGGGTCCGCAGGCCGGCCTTGGCGCATTTATCCGCCCATAAGGGATTCGCCATGCGAGGAAGGACCACCAGATCGGGCTTGGCTTGCAGCAGGCGTTCGAGGTCGGGTTGGAAGACATCCGCGTCGCGTCGCGCGGGGTGCTCGCGCGGGAGCGGGCACCAGCGCGTGGACATCACGATGTCCTCCGCGCACCCGAGGTCGATCAGCGTGCGGGTGGCGCCCGGGGCGTAGCTG
>JBDLWC010000180.1:0-7280 GCA_039804485.1 Verrucomicrobiota bacterium | reverse complement strand
AGGACTTCGCCTCCGCCAAACTCAAGCTACGTTGATGCCCGCTTCTTTTCCCTCCGCCAACCCGCATGTCGCCGGCATGTCGCCCTATGTCCCCGGAGAACAGCCGCAGGGCGGGGGATGGGTCAAGCTGAACACCAACGAGAACCCCTATCCGCCCAGCCTGCGCGCGCTCGAGGCCATCCGGCTGGCCTTGGTCAACGACGGGGCCGCGTTGCGGCTCTATCCTTCGCCGGACTCCGCGCCTTTGCGCGAGGCGGTCGCCGCCTTCCATGGCTTCGACGCCGCGCGCGTCGTCGCGGGCAACGGTTCGGACGACATCCTCAACCTGATCATCCGGGCCTATGCCGGCCCGGGTCGCCCGATCGGGATGCTCAACCCGAGCTACTCGCTCTATCCCGTGCTGGCCGCGGCGCAGGGCGCTGAAGTGATCAAGGTCGAGGTCACGGAGGCCCTCGGCGTCGACGTCGACGCCGTCGCCCGTTGCGGCGCCTCCGTGTTCTTCCTCACGAATCCGAACGCCCCGCTCGGAGTGGCTTTCTCCCCCGAGACCGTCCGGGCCGTCGCCCGGGCCTTCCCGGGGCTGCTGGTCGTCGACGAGGCTTACGCCGCGTTCGCAGACCAGGATTGCGTCGCGCTCGCCCGCGAGCTGCCCAACGTCGTCGTCACCCGCACGATGTCCAAGGCGCACGCGCTCGCCGGACTGCGCGCCGGCTACGCGCTCTGCCCGCCGGGCGTCGCCGAGATCCTCCATCGGGTGCGCGACAGCTATAACCTCGACCGGCTCGCGCAGGTCGCGGCGGCCGCCGCCTTGGCCGACCGCGAGTGGCTCGACGTCACCGTCGCGCAGGTGCGCGCCACGCGCGACCGCCTGGCCGCCGTGTTGCGCGGGCTGGGCTGGCAGGTCAATCCCGCCGCGGGCAACTTCGTGCTCGCCGCGCCCGTGTCGTCGACGCGCGCCGCTTCCGCGGAGACCGCGGCGCATTGTTTCGAGTTCCTCCGCGCCCGCAAGATCCTCGTCCGCCGTTTCCCCGGCCATCGCCTGACGGAGAAGTCGCTGCGCATCTCCGTCGGCACGGAGCAGGAAACCGACCTCTTCCTCCAGGCCGTCTCGGCCTGGATGGAAGGGGGAGGTTGACATCCGGCCCTTCCGCGGGGATTTCTGGAGGCATGAGCGCAGTCGTTCGCAAAGCCAGCCTCCGCCGGGACACCGCCGAGACCAAGATCGCCCTCGAGGTGAATCTGGACGGGACGGGCGCGTCGGAAGTCGCCACCGGGGTCGCCTTTTTCGACCACATGCTGACGCTCTTCTCCCGTCACTCCATGGTCGACCTCAAGGTCAAGGCCAGCGGCGACACCGACGTCGACTACCACCACACCGTGGAAGACGTCGGCATCGTGCTGGGCCAGGCGATCAAGGAAGCGCTCGGCGACAAGGCCGGCATCCGCCGTTACGGTTTCTTCATCCTGCCGATGGACGAGACCCTCGCCCGTTGCGCCGTCGACCTCAGCAACCGTCCGATGATGGTCTATCAGGTCGAGATCACCAACTACATGGTGAAGGACTTCAACATCGCCCTCGTCCGCGAGTTCTTCCAGGGCCTGGCCAACTCCCTCGGCTGCAATCTGCACCTGAAGCTCGAGTACGGCGATGAGCCGCACCACATCGCGGAAGCCCTCTTCAAGGCTTTCGCCCGCGCCCTCCGTGAGGCGCTGGAAGCCGACCCGCGCCAAGGCGGACGGGTGCCGAGCACCAAGGGTACGCTGGCCTGACCGTGGAAGCTTCCGGGACAGCGCGCCGCCCGCGGGTGGCCGTCATCGACTACGGCATGGGCAACCTGCGCAGCGTCAGCCGGGCCATGGCCGCCGCCGGCGCCGACGCCTTCCTCGCCGCGACGCCGGCCGAAGCCGAGCGCGCCGAGCTGGTGGTCTTTCCGGGGCAGGGCGCGATGGCGGACTGCATGGACTGCATCCGCCGTAACGATTTCGAATCCTTCCTGAAACAGTGGATCGCCGCCGACCGGCCTTTCTTCGGCGTGTGCATGGGCCTGCAGGTCCTGTTCGAGCGCTCGGAAGAGGCGGATCGCCCTGGGCTGGGCATCTTTCCCGGGGTCGTCCGTCGCTTTCCTTCCCGCCCGGGCCTGCGCATTCCCCATATGGGTTGGAACGAGGCGGTCTTCCGGCCGGGCGCGCCTTTGACCGAGGGGCTCCGCGTCGAAGGGGAGCCTTTCTATTTTGTCCATAGTTACCGGGTCGCCGAGACCGACCCCTCCCTGGTGTGGTGCGAGACCGATTACGCCGGACCCTTCGTCAGCGGGGTGAGGCGAGGGCGGGTCTTCGCGACCCAGTTCCATCCGGAGAAAAGTCAGGTCAAAGGCTTGCAACTCTACCGCAATTTCCTGACTTTGGCGGTCCGCTGAAGCTGCTCCCGGCCACGGCGGAATCCCCCCGCCATGACCTCCAAGCAAGCCTCTCTCAAACTGGACGACA
The DNA here is from genome assembly GCA_039804485.1 of Verrucomicrobiota bacterium. Lineage (GTDB taxonomy): Bacteria > Verrucomicrobiota > Verrucomicrobiia > Opitutales > UBA953 > UBA953. Next base: position 4,793 of record JBDLWC010000180.1, on the reverse strand, counting down.
AAGAAATCGTCCTCCCCATCGTCGTCGGCACCGAAGGCGAACGCGGCGTCGACGTCCGCAAGCTGCGCGACGAGACCGGTTACATCACTTTCGACGACGGCTACGCCAACACCGGCGCCTGCGAGTCCAAGGTCACCTTCATCGACGGCGAGAAGGGCATCCTTCGTTACCGCGGCTACGGCATCGAGGAGCTCGCGGAGAAGTCCAACTTCATCGAGACGGCCTACCTCCTCGTCTACGGCGAGCTTCCCACGGTCGCCCAGCTGACGACCTTCAAGGCGCGCATCCTCGACAACTCGCAGATCCACGAAGGCCTGCGCATCGCCCTCAGCGGCTTCCCGGGCAACGCCCACCCCATGGCCGTGCTCTCCGCGACGCTGAACACCCTCGGCTGCTACTACCCTGAGCTCGGCACCAACGAGCGCACCCATGACCTGGCCAAGTTCGACGACACCGCCGCGGTCCTGATCTCGAAGGTTCGCACGCTGGCCGCGCTCGCCCATCGCTCCAAGGAAGGCCAGCCGCCGGTCTATCCTAAGCCGGGCCTCGATTACTGCTCGAACTTCCTGCACCTGCTCTTCTCGCAGCCTAACGTCGAGTACGCGGTGCATCCCGAAGTCGCCCGCGCGCTCGACCTCATCCTGCTCCTGCACGCCGACCACGAGCAGAACTGCTCGACCTCGACCGTACGCATGGTCGCTTCCGGCGGAGCCAATCTCTTCCCGTCCGTCTCCGCCGGCGTCTGCGCCCTCTGGGGTCCGCTGCATGGCGGCGCCAACCAGGCCGTCATCGAGATGCTCGAGGAGATCCACGCTTCCGGCGACGACGGCTCGCGCTTCATCGCCGACGCCAAGGACAAGACGAAGAGCGTCCGCCTGATGGGCTTCGGCCACCGCGTCTACAAGAACTACGACCCGCGCGCCAAGATCATCAAGGCGCAGTGCGACAAGGTCCTCAAGGTGCTCGGCATCAACGACCCGCTCCTCGCCATCGCCATGCGCCTCGAGGAGGCCGCGCTCAACGATCCCTACTTCAAGCAGCGCAACCTCTACCCGAACGTCGACTTCTACTCGGGCATCATCCTCAAGGCCATCGGCATCCCGACGGAGATGTTCACGGTCATCTTCGCCATCGGCCGCATGCCCGGCTGGATCTCCCACTGGAAGGAGATCGCCGAGACCCCGAAGCAGAAGATCCACCGCCCTCGCCAGATCTACGTCGGCAACACCGAGCGCAAGTACGCCCCGATCGCCCAGCGCGGCTGAGGCGCCTGGAAAGGCTTCCAAGACGGGGGAGGGCCGAACGTTTCCGTTCGGCCCTCCGTCTTTTGAGCCATACACTATAAGCCGGATTCTGTCCGAGGGCGGCTCTCGCCGACCCCCTGAGCGCTCATTTCTCTGACCTTGCGGACCCGCCTTGCGGCGGTGCGACAACCCGGGACCTCGGCGGGCGGCCTCGGACGGTCCCTGTTCGTCTTGCACCGGATTGGGTTTACCTTGCCTCGTCGGTCGCCCTTCGAGCGGTGGGCTCTTACCCCGCCTTTTCACCCTTACCTCGTTCCTTGCGGAGGAGGCGGTATCTTCTCTGTGGCACTTTCCGTCACGCCTTGCGACGTGCCCCGACTTGCGGCGGGAATCCTGCCCTGTGGTGTCCGGACTTTCCTCACGGATTGCTCCGCGCGAACGCTCATGTATGACTGTCCTCAGAAGTTAGCGTCCGTCGGCCCCGCAGGGAAGGGCAAAAGGTTGCTGGGCGGACTTAGGTGTTGGAAAGGCTTTGCCGGGCCTTTGATTGGTCTGACCCCTCCCCATGCGGACCCTGCTCCTCGCCTTGCTTTCCCTGATGACCATCCATGCCGCCGAACCCGTCAAGGTCGCCTGCGTGGGCGACAGCATCACCCAAGGGGTCGGCGCCAAGCCGGGGCAGTCCTATCCGGCCCAGCTGCAGGCCTTGCTGGGCGACGGCTACAAGGTCGGTAATTTCGGGGTCAGCGGCCGCACGCTCCTCAAGAAGGGCGACTTCCCCTACTGGAAGGAAAAGAAATATCAGGCCGCCCTCGCGATGGAGCCCGCGATCGTGATCATCATGCTCGGCACCAACGACACGAAGCCGCAGAACTGGCGGTTCGAGGCCGAGTTCGACGCGGACTACCGCGAACTGGTGAAGTCTTTCCAGGGGCTTGCCTCGAAGCCGAAGGTCTTCGTGTGCCGTCCCGTGCCTGTCCCGGGCCAGGGCAACTTCGGCATCAACGAGGAGAACATCCAGAAACAGATTCCTCGTCTCGACGCCCTCGCCAAGGAGCTGGGCTGCGGCGTGATCGACATGCATGCCGCTCTCGAGAAGGCCCCGGAGATGCTGCCCGACCGCGTGCATCCGAACACCGCGGGCGCCGGCGAGATGGCCAAGGCCGCGGCCAAGGCCATCGCGTCCAAGTAAGGTTCAGCGCCGGTCGGCCGACGGCCGGCTGATCTGTCCGAGGACGTCTTGGGCCGCTGCCCGCAGCACCTGCCAGCGAGGGGACGGGTGCCCGGGTCCGTGGGCGATGAGCTGGAGCGTGCTGCGCCATTCAAGCACCGCACGTTCGAGGTCGCCCTCGCCAGGACCATGTCCTTCGGCGTCGACGGCGGGGATCTTGCCGTGCAGGGCGAAGGCCTTGAGCGTCTCGGCGCACCCCTCTCCGAAGCCGTCCGGGAGGCCTTCGCGCAGGTAGCCGTCGGCCGTGAGGGATTTATACGTCAGGCGGCAGCACGCGCCGAGCCGGCTGGAGTTCCGTCCCGCCGAGGCCACCCGCTCGCCGGCCCGGAGTTCCGCCAAGTCCCAGGCGATCGCGACGGCGTCATAGGACAGGTCCTCGAGGGCGGCGGCGACGGCGAGTCCTTCCCCGTGTTGGAACAGCGAGGCGACGTGGCCGCGTTCGGTCGGCCGGGCCTCCGCGTCGATCAGCCCGAGCTTGTGCCATAGCCGGCCGGCGCGAGCGGCGGGCAGGGTGCCGCCGCCGAGGACTTCGCGGAGATTGATGTCGGCTTTGGCTACGGAGCGTCTCAGCGGGTTGATCAGCGGCTGGTCATCCGCGTCGGGCCAGACCCGGACTTCCGCGCGACCGTAATCGAGCTTCACCTGCACGCAGTCGCGGCCGAGGAAGATCCCTCCGGTCGCCGCTCCGCCTTGGGTGAGCCTGGGCAGAAGCGGGAGGATTTCTTTTTCCAGGAGTTCGAGCTTCCACGAGCGCGGCTTGCCCTGGCCGGCGTCATGTCGGCGCAAAGCCTTGAGGAGCCAGTCCGCCGGGGTCAGCCGGGCGACGCCGTCGTCTTTGGGGAAGTGCGCGAGCGTGATCGTCCGGCCGTAGCGGGTGACGCCGTCGGGGGCGTCCAGCTTGCACGGCGTCCCATAGGGCAGGGCGCGGAGCGAGTCGGGTTTGGTCAGCGCCGGATGCCAGACGTCTTTGACGAGGATGAGCGCCTCGGTCAACGGGACCAGGCGGGTCGGCCGTTCCCGTTGCCAGGTCCCGTTGCGCCCCATGATCTCGTCGACCTGTCGGACGACGCCCGCTGTCACCGGTGAAGCCTCTTCGGGTGCGGGTTCCTCCAATCGGTTCAGCGCCAGGTCGATCGGCTCGCGCGTGAACAGGGCGGCGCCCAGCCGGTCGGCGGCGGCGCGCGGGGCGTCGCTCCGGCGCATCAGCGAAAGGAAGGCGGGCCAGTCGAGTCCTTCGGCGCGCTTGAGCTGGAGCGGCTTGGCTTCGCCCAGTCGCGGGCTGTCCCCGGTCCACAGGGCGAAGCCGCGGTCGTCGAGCCCGCGCCGACCGGCCCGGCCGAACATCTGCAGGAGTTCGTCGGGACGGATTTCCTTCGCGGCATGGTCAGCGGCGTAGCGTCGGTCGGTGACCAGCACGGAGCGCAGGGAAAAATTGATGCCCGAGGCGAGGCCGGTCGTGGCGACGACGACGTTGAGCTTCCCTGCCTTGGCCCAAGGTTCGATCAGTTCCGTGCGTTGTTCGAAGGTCAGGCCGCTGTGGTGGAGTCCGACCCCTTGGCGAAGCAGCCGGTTGAGGTCGTCCCCGGCGATGGCCCGCTGGGAGGGGGAAAGCGGTGGTCCGTTGCCCAAGGGCAGCCCCGCCGCGATATCGCGGGCGATCTGTTCGGCCGCCCGGCGACGGGGGGCGAAGACGAGGATGGGCCCGAGGTCGGCCAAGACCGCGCGGATGACCGCCCGGGCTACGTGGCCTTTCACCCCGGCCGGTTCGCGCGTCTCCAAGGAATCCAAGGACACCTCCTCGAGAGGGATCGGCCGGGTGTGTTCCTCGACCAAGGTCACTTTCCTGCCCAGTCCCCGAAGCCAGTCGGCCACGGCCCGCGGGTTGGAGACGCTTCCGCTGAGAAGCAGGAGCTGGGTCTCCTTCGGCGCGATGGCCAGGACGGTCTCGTAGGCGGCGCCACGGCGCGGGTCGGCCAGCATCTGGTACTCGTCCACCACCAGCAGGGCGGGGTGCCTGCCCTCCAGGAAGCGCTGACGCTGCGTTTCCAGGGTCGCCACCACGACCGGCGCCCCTAGGTTGTCGCTGACGTCGCCGGTCGCGATGCCGACGTCCCATCCTTGGGCCAGCCACTCGGCCCGCTTGTCGTTGGCCAGGGCCCGGGTCGGCACCGTGTAGACGGCCTGCCCGCGATGCCCGCCGCGGACCAGCAGTTCGAACACGTAGGTCTTGCCGGCTCCGGTCGGCGCTTGGATGACGACGTCCTCTCCTTGGCGGAGGGCGCGGAGGGCGTCTTGCTGCCAGAGGTCGGGGAGGGTGA
>JBDLWC010000179.1:0-3819 GCA_039804485.1 Verrucomicrobiota bacterium | reverse complement strand
CTCCAGGAGACCTTCTTCCTCGGCGAGTTCGAACCGGTCGTGATGATCTATCCGCAGGACAAGAAGCGGGAGCAGCTTGCCCTCTGGCGCGACCTCCGCGAACTGCAGCGCCTCGGCGACGAGCGCGACCTCGCTAACGTCGAAGGCTACGTGAACAAGGTGCGCGGCCAGGCGCGCGATTTTCCAGGCGCGGCCGTTGTTTCCAAGGTCAACAATGCGATGAACGCGTCGAATATGTCGCTGCTGTCGGCCAAGGTCGCCGCGCTCGCGGGGGACAACGCCAAGGCGGAAGCCGCGCTGGAACGGGCCACCAAGATCTGGCCGCAGAACCCGGCCGTGAAGGAATTCGCCAACCAGGTCGTCAGCCGGCAGGACACGCTGGCCCAGAAAGTCCCGGAATTCGACCGCCTCATGACGGAGGCCAAGTGGCGCGAGATCTTCAACAAGAAGCTCGAGTACGCCTTGGCGCTCGCCCAGGACAAGGAGCGTTCCGACAAGCTGCGCAAGGTCGTCCAGCGGGTCGGCGAGCTCGACGCCAACATCCAGAAGGCCGCGATGCTGGCCTCCCAGAACAATCCTTACCTCGCCTGGGACGTCATCATCGAGGCCTATAAGACCGAGTCCGACGACCTCGTCCTCGCGAAGACCCGTTCCGACATCGCCCCGCTCGTCGCCGGCTACGCCCAGCTCATCGGCCAGGCCGAACGGCTGGAGAAAGAGGGCGCCGAGGCCGCGGCCTTGTCCGCCTGGCTTTCGGCCCAGGATCTCAACCCCGCCTCTCCCGTCTGCGGCGCCGCCGTCAAGCGCCTGGCTCGTTCCGTCGCCGAAAGCGCCAGCGTCCGGCCCGCGTCCGCGGTCCCGGCGCCGCCGGCCGCGGAGGAAGTCCCGGTGCCTCCGGCGCGTTGAGCCTCACCAGAGGCTGACCGGATTGTCTTCGAGGGGGTCGACCACCGTGATGCGGAGGTCCTGCTTGCGCTCGCGCACCTCGTTCATGAGCGCGTCGACGATCACCGACCGGTTGCACTCCTTGCTGAGGTGTCCGAGGTAGAGCTCCGTCGTCTGCCATTCGCGCAGGCCGAGCAGGAGTTCCTTGGTCTGCCGGTTGGAGAGGTGTCCGAAGTTGCCCCGGATACGCTGTTTCAGCGAGGCGGGGCGCTTGGAAAGATCGAGCATCTCCTCGTCGTAGTTGGCTTCGAGGACGAGGATGTCCGCGAGGGCGACATGGTGGCGTACGACGGGGGTGGCGTGGCCGAGGTCGGTGAGCCAGGTGAGGCGTCGGGCAGGGCGGGCGTCTTCCGCCGGCAGGTCGAAGGCGTACCCAACGGGATCGGCGGCGTCGTGCGGGATGGGGATCGCGGTGACCTGCAGCCCGCGGAAGTCGAAGGTCGTGCCGGTCTCGAAAAGCTGCCAGTCAGGCTGCGACTTGAAGGAGTCCTTGATCCGGCGGGCGGTCTCGCGGTTAGCGAACACCTTCAGCGTCGGGTTCTGGCGGAGAAGGAAGGGCAGGCCGACGCAGTGGTCGGAGTGCTCGTGGGTGATGAAGACCGCGTCGAGCGCCCGCGCTTCGAGCCCGAGTTTCTGCAGCGAGGCCTCCAGGCGCGGCCCTTGGAAGCCGGCGTCCAGCATGACCCGGGTGCCGCCCGCTTCCAGCAGGGAGCAGTTGCCCGAGCTGCTGGTGCCGAGGATGTGGAAGGCGAAGCCCATGCGAAAAGCGATGCAACGGATAGCCGGTGTCCGCTTCAAGCCGCCATTCGCCCTTTTCCGCTTGAGGACGGCGGTCCCCGGAGGGAAGGTAGGTCATCCCGCCATGCCCTCCCTCCCTCGTGTCATCAGCATCATCATGGGGGGCGGCCGTGGCTCCCGCCTCTACCCCCTGACCAAGGACCGTTGCAAGCCGGCCGTGCCGCTCGCCAGCAACTACCGCCTCGTCGACATCCCGATCAGCAACTGCCTCAACTCCGGGTTCAACCAGATCTTCGTGCTGACGCAGTTCAACACGGCTTCGTTGCACAAGCATATCCAGCAGACCTATAAGTTCGACGGATTCGGCCGGGGCTTCGTGGACATCCTCGCGGCCGAGCAGACCGGCGACAAGGAGTCCTGGTATCAGGGCACCGCGGACGCCGTGCGCCAGAACCTCCATCACTACGACCTGAAGGACGACGACCTGGTCCTCATCCTTTCCGGCGACCAGCTTTACCGCCTCGATTTCGAAGAGCTCGCCCGCCAGCACATCGAGAACGCCGCCGACGTCACCATCGCGGCCAAGGCCATGCCCGCGGACCAGGTCTCGGCGCTGGGCGTGATGCGCGTCAACGCCGACCTGCGCATCGTCGAGTTCGTCGAGAAGCCGAAGGACCCCGCCGTCATCTCCTCCCTCGTGCTCGGCGGCGCGGCCCGCGCGCGCCTTTCCGACAAGTCGGCCCAGCCTTACTGCCTGGCTTCGATGGGCATCTACATGTTCTCGGGCAAGGTCATGCGCGAGGCTCTCGCCGACCATACCCAGACCGATTTCGGCAAGGAAGTCATCCCCGGCCTGCTCGCTTCCAAGCGCATGATGGCCTATGTCTTCGACGGCTATTGGGAGGACATCGGCACCGTAGGCTCTTTCTGGGAGTGCAACCTGACGCTCACCGATCCCGTGCCGCCGTTCGACTTCTTCGACGGCCAGAATCCGGTCTACACCCACTCCCGCTACCTTCCTCCGGCCAAGCTCAACGGCGCCCGCTCGCAGCGCGTGCTCATGGCCGACGGCGCCATCGTCGACGACTCCGAACTGAACCGCTGCGTCATCGGCGTGCGCTCGGTGATCCGGGCCGGTTCCCGCCTCGAGAACGTCGTCATGATGGGCGCGGACGCTTTCGAGCGTCCGAACGATCTCGCCCGCAATCATGGGCTGGGCCGCCCTGACGTCGGCGTGGGCGCCCATTGCCTCATCCGCAACGCGATCATCGACAAGAACGCCCGCATCGGCGCCGGATGTCGTCTGGCACCGACCGGATTGCCGGAGAAGTGGGAGACCGAGGCGCTCTTTGTCCGCGACGGCGTGATCGTCGTGAAGAAAGGCGCCATCGTGCCTGCGGGCACGATCGTCGGGGAATGAAGGCGTACGCCCTGACGTATTGGTTCACGTGGGCGTTCCTCGTCCTGGCCGCCGCCTTGACCGGGGTCGCCTCGCTCAAGGACGCCTTCTTCGGCGGGCTCTTCGCCTCTTTGCTGTCCGCCCTGCTGCTCCGGCCGTACGTCGCGGCGGGCGTCCGTTTCGCCCCCCTGGTGGGCGCGGTCGCGGGAGCCGGCTGGGTCGTGCTGATGTTCCTGCGGATCCGCTGGTTCGGTCAGCCGGATGATTTCGAACGGGCGCAGTGGACGCTCGGCACCGACATCTCGGTGCACGCCGCGGGTTTCGCCGGGGCGGGCCTGCTGACCGCGCTCCGGGCGCGTCATGCGTTCGGCCGGTCGCTCGCGGGAGGTCTCGCGCTCGCCACGGCCATGACGGCGCTCCCTTATGGCGCCATCGCTTGGATCGACCATCGCGTGGCGGGGCCGGTCCAGGTCGTGTTGCTCGCCAGCGCGGAAGTCGGTCCGGAAGCGGGCCCGGTGCGAAGGGCCGGCGCCGTCCAGGCGCAGTTCACCCCGGCCGAAGTCGCCTTCCTCAAAGAGCGCATGCTCGTCGTCGACGGACCCGGCGGACTTGAAGGGGTCGATGACGACGGCCGCCGCTATTGGCCGCTGTGGCGTCGCCGCCTGGTCTATCCGGGCAACCCCGGGGGGCCGGTGCGTACCATCCTCGTGCTCTTGCCGCCCGGTCTGCTGGCGACG
>JBDLWC010000178.1:0-2759 GCA_039804485.1 Verrucomicrobiota bacterium | reverse complement strand
GTCCTGAAGATACCCATGGACCGTAACATGGCCTCGATGGAGGAGGTCCAGCAGGCCTTGCGGGTGCAGATGTCCAACGCCCAGCTGGCGGGGCTCGCCGCCGGCCTCGTGATGTTCCAGGTCATCTTGCTGACCCTGATGGGGGCGAACAACGGCGGGCGGGAGATCTCCGCCGAGCGCGTCCTTTATGAGAAGGAGCGCATGATCGGGCTGCGTCCGTGGTCCTATGCCTTGTCCAAGATCGTCTTCGTGTCCCTGATCGCGATCGGGCAGGGGGTCTGGATGGGCTTCTTCGTCAAGATCATCTGCAACTTCCCCGGGCCTTGGTTCGAGCAGCTCGCCGTCCTGTCGGCCAGCTGCGTCTCGATGTCCGTGGTCTGCCTCGGGTTCTCGGCCATGCTGGCCTCGCCGGAGAAATCCTCGCTGCTGTCGATCTATCTGGTCGGCTTCCAGCTGCCTCTTTCCGGAGTGGTGTTGGCTCTGCCGGCCGCGCTGACCTGGCTCTGCCGGCCCTTCATCAACGCCTATTGGGGCTGGTCGGGTTACATGAAGTCCATGATGGGGCAGCCGCTCTATGATGCCTATACGGCGAGCATGCCGAACCAGAACGCCTTCGTGGCGGGGACCGCGGAGGCCTTGGCGGTCCTGCTGGTGCAGGGTCTGGTCGGCATGTGCTTCGTGGTCTACGGGTGCCAGCAGAAACGCTGGAACTAAGGAGCGAGGGGGTAGGGCGTTCGACGATTCCGTTCCAAGCGTAAGGGAAATCGCTGGAACAAACCAGAAAGCCCCCTAGGATTCAGGCAGGGTCCTCGGCGGCCCTTCACCCCATGTCCAAGATCAACCCGCTTTTCTTCGCCCTCGGCATCCCCGTCGTGGTCATCGCCATCCTCCTTTTCGTGGTGGCGCAACGCATGGGCGGCGGCGGCCGCTTCGGCGACCTCTCCCCGCTTTCGGTGGAGGCCTACCGCAAGGACTGGGCGACCCTGCAGGGCAACACTTACCGGCTCGACTGCCAGATCGAACAGCAGCTCGCCTTCGTCGAAGGCCGCGGCCGGGTCCTGGCCGTCAAGCCCATCGACAAGGATCCGGCGCGTGCCGTCGGCCGCATCCCGGTCTTCGTCCCCGCCGGTTCGACCGACTCCTTCGAGGTCGGCCAACGTTTCAAGTGCAAGCTCCGCGTCACCCGCGACCTCCTGGTCGTCGAAGCCCTGGAGCGCTTCTGATTTTCCGCCATGCGTCATTTCTTCCTCTGTTGCCTAGGTTGGTGCGCCCTGACCGTCCAAGGGTCCGCGCAAGGTCAGGTCGCGGCTCCCGGAGGCTCCGCCGGAGGCACGGCGGGCAACTACCAGAGCTCCACCCTGGAAGGCGGCGCTGACCGCATCTTCAACGTCAACAGCGACTCGTTGGACATGGAGAACGGCACCATGCAGTGGAAGGGCACCACGATGAACATCGGGAACTCCCGCGCCATCCGCGCCCGCTTCGAGCGCTACCTCGCGGCGCCGAACGACAACGGCGACATCACCCGTTACGTCGCGATCCTGGACCAGGTCCAGCTGCTCCTCTCGCCGAGGTCCCTGACCCAGGCCAATTTCTACCGTAACCAGCAGGAGGCCTTCAACCTGCTGTTCAAGGCCGCCGAATACGAGTTCGACGGCGGCAACTGCCTCACCATCGCCAGCCAGGTCCAGAAGGCGTGGCGCATGAACAAGGAGTACCAGTCCCTCGGCGTCAGCGCCAACCAGCTCGAGTCCCTGCGCCGCAGCCAGGAGGCCACCGTCGTCAACCGCGCGGACATGATCGAGAAGGCCAACGACGAGCGCTCGCAGGCCGCCAGCAACAAGGCCGTCGCGATCACCAAGTCTTCCAGCGGCACCACCGAGCTCGGCTACAAGGTCAAGGACGAGGCACGCACGCAGGCGCAGATCCTCGCCACCGGCACGCAGATGACCGTCCTCGGCCTCAAGGCCAAGGTCGAGTTCCAGTCGCAGATGGTCGCGTTCCTCATGGCCCGCCGTTACCGGCACTCCCTCGTCACCAGCGCCTTCTACCGCGTGATCTTCAACGCCGGCAGCCAGGACATCGTCGTCGGCGCCAAGGAAGTGAAGGAGTTCTTCCCCGTCTCGGATTTCGTGCCGACCCTGGAGTCGATCGACACGCTCTCCCGCGAGGCGATCAAGGATGTCTCCAAGGGCATGCAGACCGTGGATGACCTCGTGAAGCAGGGCGAGCTCTACGGCGCCTTCGAGCGCCTCCAGGAGACCTTCTTCCTCGGCGAGTTCGAACCTGTCGTGATGCTCTATCCGCAGGAAAAGAAGCGGGAGAAACTCGCCCTCTGGCGCGACCTCCGCGAACTGCAGCGCCTCGGCGACGAGCGCGACCTCGCCAATGTGGAAGGTTACGTGAACAAGGTGCGCGGCCGGGCGCGCGACTTCCCGGGAGCGGCCATCCTTTCGAAGGTCAGCAACGCGATGAACGCCTCGAACATGTCCCTGCTGTCGGCCAAGGCCGCCGCGCTCGCGGGCGACAACGCCAAGGCGGAAGCCGCGCTGGAACGGGCCACCAAGATCTGGCCGCAGAACCCGGGCGTGAAGGAATTCGCGAACCAGGTCGTCAGCCGGCAGGACACGCTGGCCCAGAAGGTCCCGGAATTCGACCGCCTCATGACGGAGGCCAAGTGGCGCGAGATCTTCAACAAGAAGCTCGAGTACGCCTTGGCGCTCGCCCAGGACAAGGAGCGTTCCGACAAGCTGCGCAAG
>JBDLWC010000177.1:0-5509 GCA_039804485.1 Verrucomicrobiota bacterium | reverse complement strand
GCGGCCTTGGCCACGCGGAACTTCACGACCTTCTTGGCCTTGATCTGGATGGTTTCGCCGGTGGCAGGGTTGCGGCCCTGGCGAGCCTTGCGGTGCACGAGGACGAGCTTGCCGAGGCCGGGGAGCGTGAAGGAGTTCTTCGCGTTCTTGTAGGCGAGGGCGGCGATGATCTCGAGGATCGCGGTGGCCTGCTTCTTGCTGATCTCAGCTTTTTCAGCGATGGCGCCGGCGATTTGGGACTTGGTGAGGGCTTTGGACATGTGGGTTGTGGGTTGGTGTTGCAGTGATGCGGGTGTATTTAAAAACGAACCTTGCGATGAAAACCAGCGAAAAATAAGGGTGCGAAGCAGGTTTCTCCCGCCCCCCTGTTGTCGTGAAAAATCTTTTGCAACGGCCGGGGCTTGTTTCCAGTGTGCTGAGGTCGCCCCGATTCCATGCCTCTTCGTCCGATCTTCGTCCTCATCTTGGGCGCCTTCTCCAGGCTGACCGCCGCCCAGGATCAGGAGTCTCTTGTCGGCCTTGAGCCCGCCTTCCCCGGACTGCAATTCAGCCAGCCTATCGCCATCACCTCCCTGCCCGGAAACCGCGACGCGGTCCTGGTCGTCGAGAAGGGCGACCCGGCTCCCCGGTCCTCCGGTGAAAAGAAGAAGCCGTCGGGCTTCCTTGGCGGCCGCGTGCAGATGATTTCCGGCCTGTCGTCGGGCAAGCCGGTCAAGCGCGAGGTCTTTCAGCTCGCCCCGAAGGACGGTCAGTTCGACGCGGCAGGGGAGTGCGGACTGCTGGGCTTCGCGGTGCACCCTAAGGGGGAGGCCAATAGGCAAGTCTTTGCTTACTATAGCCTTAGAATAGGAGGAAAGCTCCACCAGCGGGTTTCTCGCTTCCTGCTTTCCAGCCTCGAGCCTTTCACGGTAGACCCCCATTCCGAGCAACCGCTCATCACCCAGGTCGACCCGGCCTCCAATCATAACGGAGGGGACCTGCACTTCGGGCCGGACGGCTATCTCTACGTGAGCTGCGGCGATGGTGGCGGGGGAGGGGACCCGTTCGATACGGCTGGGTTCATCAACAAGGGTTTTCATGCCGCCGTGTTCCGGATCGACGTCGATAAGCGTCCGGGCAACCCCGCTCCCAATCCCCACGCCTCGGTGGTGACCGACGCCCAGGGGCAAGCCTTCTACGCCGTCCCTGCCGACAACCCCTTTATCGGAGCCACCTCTCACCGCGGGCGGCCGGTCGACCCAAAGACCGTCCGGACGGAGACTTGGGCCGCCGGGCTCCGCAACCCCTGGCGCTTCTCTTTCGACCCGCAGACCGGGGCCTGCTATGCCGGGGACGTAGGTCAGGACTTTTTCGAGGAAATCGATCTTTTGGTGGCTGGAGGCGATTACGGATGGCACCAAAACGAAGGACTGCACCTCTTCCGCGGGAAGAACGGGGGCGATAAGAACGCCCAGCCCTCCCTTGCGACTCCCACCCCGTACGTCGCCCCGATTCATGAATACGACCGGACGGCGGGCCGCTCGGTCACCGGCGGAGTGGTCTGCCGCGGCGAGCGCGTCCCGGCCATCGCCGGCGCCTATGTCTTCGGCGATTTCGTCTCCGGCCGAGTCTTCGCGCTGCGTCAAGCTGAGGGGAAATGGATCTCCAGGGAGATCGCCAAAGCCCCGGCAGTGGCGGGCTTCGGCCATGACCCCTCGAACGGCGACGTGCTTATCGCCTCACTTACCGGACAGGTGCACAGGCTGGTCCGCAAGTAGGCGCCCCGGGGGTCATGGAGTTGGCTCCAGGCTCAATCCGCGCTTCGGGTGATGATCTCCGCGTTGCATGACGCGGGGGGTGCAATCGAGCGGGAACTTGCAATCGGGCGAGTTGTCTCAAAGGTCTCCGTATGCCCTGTAAAGCCATCTTCATCTTGGCCGCTGCCTCGTTGGCGGCTGCTCCCAGCCCTTACGTGCCCACCGAGGGCGGCTCTCTGCCCGCGGAGCTCTTCCAGCTTCCCGAAGGACTCGAGGTCACGGTCTGGGCTCGTTCCCCTTTGCTGGCCAATCCGACCAACATCGACTTCGACGCCCAAGGTCGCCTGTGGGTGACCGAAGGGGTCAACTACCGCATCTATAACAAGGGCGGCAAGCGTCGTCCCGAAGGGGATCGCGTGGTCGTCCTCAGCGACACCCAAGGCCGCGGCTTCGCCGACTCGGCGCAGACCTTCGTCCAGAAGCCGAACTGGACCTCGCCGCTGGGCGTGGCCGTCCTCGACAACGTCGTCTACGTCTCCCATGCCCCCAAGATCTATAAGTACACCGACGTCAATCGCGACGGGAAGTTCGACCCTGCGGTCGACAAGGAAGAGACTTTCCTGACCGGCTTCGGCGGCCAGGACCATGACCATTCGCTCCACGCGCTCGTGACCGGGCCGGACGGCAAGTTCTACCTGAACGCCGGCAACTGCGGCGGCGTCGTCACCGACAAGTCGGGCAAGACCTTCCGCGTCGCCAGCGGCTATGTCGATCAACGCGGGGGCAAGTGGCCCTTCGATCCGCAGGCCGCCTCCGGCGCCAAGAGCGACGACGGCTTTGTCTGGACCTCCGGTTTCTCCGCCCGCCTCGACGAGGATGGCTCGGGCATGGAGATCATCGGCAACGGCTACCGTAACAGCTTCGAGCACTTCCCGTCTTCCTTCGGCGATCTTTTCCAGGGCGACAACGACGACTCGAGCAGCTGCCGCACTTCTTTCGTGCTCGAATACGGCACGGCCGGCTACACGACCGCGGGCGGCTCGAGTTTCAATTCCGTCAAGCGCTTCGGGCAGTCGATGCCGCGCGCCCACTGGCGCCAGGACGATCCCGACACCATGGATGTCGGCGATGTCTACGGCTCCGGCTCTCCGACCGGCGTCGCGGTCTATGAGAACGGCGCCCTCGGTGACGCCTGGGTCGGGACGCTGCTGAACTGCGAGCCTTCCCGGAACACCGTCTTCTCCTACAAGCTCGCCCCGCAGAAGGGCTCCTTCGCTCTTAACGCCGAGACGCGCAAGGACCTCATCACCTCCAACCCCGCCCGCGAGTTCGCCGGCACCGATTTCCAGCACTCCAAGAAGCCGGAGCCCGGCAAGTCCGCCCAGCGCATCCTCTTCCGCCCGTCTGACGTCACGGTGGGCCCGGACGGCGCCATCTATGTCGCCGATTGGTATGATTCCCGCGTCGGCGGCCACCAGACGTTGGATGACACCTGCACCGGCGCCATCTACCGCATCGCCCCGAAGGGCTTCAAGTCCGTGGTCCCGAAGGCAGACCTCTCCACGCCCGAGGGCGCGGCGAACGTGCTGCGCTCGCCGGCCGTCAACGTCCGCCACCTCGGCTTCAACGCCTTGAAGGGCTTCGGTGCCAAGGCGCTGCCGGCGGTCTCCGCCTTGATGCGCGACGCCAATCCTTACGTCGCCGCCCGTGGCGTCTGGTTGCTTCCTTACCTTGGCGACGACGGCGTCGCTCAGGCCAGGCAACTCCTGAAGGACGGCAATCCCTCGCTCCGTCGCCTGGCCTTCCAGGCGCTTCGTCGCGCCGGGCATGACGTGGTCCCGCTGGCCGCCCAGCTCGCGGCTGACGACTCTGTCGCCGTGCGTCGCGACGTCGCCACTTCCATGCACGCCGTCTCCGACGAGAAGTCCGTGCCGGTGCTCGTCGAACTCGCCCGTCGACTGGAGGTCTCGGACAAGAATTCGCTCGCGGCCTTCGGCATCGGCGCCGCCGGCAAGCAGGCGCAGGTCTGGGCGGCGGTGAAAGCCGCCTTGGTCAAGTCCGGTCCGGAATCCTGGTCGCCGGAAGTCGAACGGATCGCCTGGGTGCTCCACCCGTCCGACGCGGTCGACGAACTCGTGGCCCGCGCTCAGTCGCCGAAGCTCAGCCAGGCGCAACGCGCCCTGGCCACCGAGGCGCTTTCCTTCATCCGCACCCGCGAGGCCGCGCTGGCCATGATCAAGCTGGCCGCCGAGGGGTCGCCGGTGAAGTCGGAAGCCGCCCGCTGGGCTTTCATGCGCATGACGGGGTTCTGGTCCGGCTTCAACCTCCGGTCGGAGCTCAAGAAGTCCGGCGTCTACGATCCGGAGAAGATCACCGTCTCTCCGATCCAGATGCCCGCCGCCGCCGCCTCGACCTACGGCGTCAAAGACGTCCTCGCCAAGACCGGTGACGCCGCTCGCGGCGCCCAGCTTGTCCAGCGTTGCACGATGTGCCATGAGGTTTCGGGCAAAGGTCCGGCCTACGGCCCTGAGCTGCGCACGTTCGTAGCCCGTCAGGGCCGTGAATCGACGGTCAAGGCCATCGTCGAACCTTCGGCTGATATCGCCCTCGGCTATGATGGCACGACCGTGAAGCTTAAGAACGGAGCCGGCGCCATCGACGGGCGTCTGCTCGCCAATAACGACCCCTTGGTCATCACTTCCGCCGGCGGCGCCACGCAGCTGGTCCCCAAGGATCGCGTCGAAGGGCAGTCCAAGATGAATCGCTCCCTGATGATGTCCGGCGAGCAGCTGGGGCTGACGGCCCAGGATGTCGCCGACATCGTGGCCTGGCTTGCCGATTACCGGTAAATCGACCCGATTTAGCTCTCAGCAGGGGGTTTTCCTTAGGGGAAACCCCCTTTTAATTTACCGCTTGCTTCCGGGGCCGGGTTTATCAGGTTCAACCCTCCTTTCCCTAAGCAAGGCACGGCCGCATCACGCGGGCCCGCGACTTCCTGGGCACCAAAAGACCTTATACCAAACATGAAGCAGCTCACCCTTAACGTCTCCAGCCGCGCGCTCCATGGCCGCGGCCCCGCCCGTCGCCTCCGCGTCGAAGGCTCCATCCCCGCCATCATCTACGGCAAATCCGGCAACCAGAGCGTCGCCGTCAAGCAGGAGGCCTTCCGTGACCTCATGCGCGCCAAGGGCAACGCCGCCTCGCTCATCAACCTCGATGTCGACGGCAAGAAGATGCTCTCCCTCATCAAGGAGTTCCAGCGTCACCCGATCACCCAGAAGTTCCTCCACATCGACATCATGGAGATCGACCCGAACTCCCCGATGACCGCCGCCATCCCGGTGCGCGCCGTCGGCGAAGCCCACGGCGTCAAGACCGACGGCGGCACGCTCGCCATCGTCTCCCAGACGATCAACGTCCGCTGTCTCCCGAAGGACCTGCCTGAGTTCATCGAAATCGACGTCACCGAGCTCAAGGTCAACGAGTCGATCCACGTCGGCGAGGTCAAGGCCCCCCAGGGCATCACCTTCCCGGGCGATCCCAAGCGCGTCGTCATCGTCTGCTCCGAGATGGCCGAAGAAGAAGCCGCTCCCGAAGCCGCCGCCGCGACCGCCGCCGCTCCTGGTGCCGACGCCGCCGCTCCGGCCGCCGGCGCCGCTCCGGCCGCTGGCGCCGCTCCTGCGGCCGCCGCCGCTCCGGCCGCCAAGAAGTAATTTCCGCGCCGGGCGCCCCCGGCACCTGTTCTTTGAAGTCAAATGCCATTCTCGGTCATC
>JBDLWC010000176.1:0-9980 GCA_039804485.1 Verrucomicrobiota bacterium | reverse complement strand
TCATCTGGACCGGGTCGCCGGAGGGCGCCTGGCTGACGGCGACGCAGGCGATTCGCGCCGGGGATGAGATCACCTTCGACTACGGCTTTTCGCTCGCGGACAGCCTCGCGCAGCCCTGCCGTTGCGGCCACCCGGAGTGCGTCGGCCGGATCATCGCCGCGCCCCTCCGCGGCGCCCTCCGCCGACACCTGCGATTTTCGCGTCCAAGGGATTGACCACCCGCGGGGGGAAGGTCAGTTTTCGCAGGTCCGACCGCCTATTTCTTTATGAAAAAAGTCACCCTTGCCGAGCTCGACCTCCGGTTGCAGAAGCAGATCGCCGCCGCCGAGCAGCAACTCAAGTCCAACCCCCAGTATGCGGTGGAAGTCCTCTCCGGCATCCTGCTCCGCAACCCCGGCTGCACGGAAGTCCGCCGCAGCCTCCGGAAAGCGCAGAAAGCGGTGCTCGGCACCAAGAAAGGCCTCTTCGACGGCCTGACGAGCGCTTTGACCGCGGGCAAGATCGCCAAGTCCGTGGAAGCCGACCCGGTCGCCGCGATCCACGCCGCGGAGGAGGCCCTCGCCAAGAAGCCTACCGATACCAACGCCAACAAGACCCTGGCGCTGGCGGGCCTCAAGGTCGGCCTGCCTGAGCTGGCGGCCTTCGCCTACGAGGAACTGGCCGCGAACGAACCCGGACAGGTGCAGCATTTCGTCGACCTCGCCAACGTCTGGATCTCCGCCGGCGAATTCGACCACGCCCTCGCCGCCGCCGACCGCGGACTCAAGTCCTTCCCCGGCAACGGAGACCTGCAGGAAGCCGTCCGCAAGGCCTCGGTCAGCAAGACGATGAAGAAAGGCAACTGGGAGGACAAAGGCGACTTCCAGTCCAAGCTCAAAGACAAGGACGAGGCCCTGCGCCTGGATCAGGCCAGCCGCGCGGTCACCGACGGCGCCAACGCCCTCGCCCAAGCCGGACAGATCGCCCGCCAGATCCAGACCGAACCCGACAACCTGGACCTTTACCGCGAGATCGTGCGCCTGTTCCTGATGGCCGAAGACCTCGACAGCGCCATCGCCTGGCTGCAACGCGGCCGCCTGACCACGCTCGGCAAGGCCGACCCTTCGCTCGAACGGCAGGAAAGCGACCTGCTTACCCGACGCTTCGAGCGTAATTCCAAGCAGCTGCGCGAAGCCCTGGCCGCCAACCCGGCCGACGCCGCCAGCCAGGCCGCGCTGGCCAAGAACGAGGCCGAGCTGGCCGACTTCCGCCTCAAGACCGCGCTCACCCAGGTCGAACGCTACCCCAACGACTTCTCCTACCGCTACGAACTGGGCACGCTGCTCCTGGCCGCCGAACGCCTCGACGAAGCCGTCCAGCAGCTCCAATACGCCCAGCGTAATCCGAAATACCGTCAGCCCGCCTTGCTCGCCATCGGCCGCGCCTTCACGCAAGGCGCGAAGTACGACCTCGCGGTGGAACAGCTCACCACGGCCAAGACCGAGGTGCTGATGATGAACGATCTCAAGAAGGAGATCATCTACGCCCTGGCCGACACCTTCGAGAAGATGGGCAAGGCCAAGGAAGCCGCCGACGAGTACAAGATCATCTACATGGCCGACTCCGGTTACCGCGACGTCGCCAAGAAGATCAACGATTTCTACGAGCGCCAGAAAGGCGCCTCGGCCTGAACCCTATCTCAGCACCTCTCAACGCGGTCGGTCCAAGCCGTCCGCCCACCCGCCCATGGCACTCCCCTCCTTTAAAAGCAATCTCATCGCCGACGTCGGCATCAGCATGGGAGACGAAGGCAAAGGCCGGCTGATCCCGGAGATCGTCCGCGAACTCCAGGCCCTCACCGGGCGGCGCGACGTCGTCGGCACGGTCCTCAAGGTGAACGGCGGCGCCAACTCCGGCCACACCGTCGCAGGCCTCAAGCTCAACCTGCTGCCCGGCGGCGTGGCCGAACATGACGTGGCCTGCCTGGCGCTCGGCGCCGGCGTCGTCGCCGACCCGCGCAAGGCCCTCTGGGAAGCCCTGCCCCTCGAGAAGATCGGCATCCCCGTCCTCGACCGCCTGCTCATCGACGAACGCTGCATGATCAGCGACGTCGCCCATCGCATCCTCGACCTGGCCTGGGAAGACTACCGCATCCACGTGCTCGGCCACGAAGCCCGCGGCTCCACCGGCCGCGGCATCACGCCGGCGTATGCCGACGAAGTCGGCCAGTTCCAGATCCATTACTCGGAATTCCTCGGCGCCAAGACCGATTACGCCACGCGTCTTTCCGCCCGCCTGGACCGCGCGGCCTCCATCGTGCGCGACGTCTGCAAGCTCTCGCCCGAGAAGTGGGCCGGGCTCTTCGCCAAGCTCACCGAAGCCGAACTCCGCGCCAACAAGGGCGCCATCGAATCCGGCGTCTTCGCCGCGGCGGAATTCGACTTCACCCGCTTCGCGGGCAAGGAGCCGTTCACGTTCGACCACGCCGCGGTCCTCGAATGCTACTGGCAGGCGGGCGCCGCCCTGACCCACGCCATCGGCGACGTCCGCGAGCGCATCCTGGGCGACCTCGCGGCCGACCGGCGCGTGATCGGCGAATTCGGCCAGGCCTACTGGCTCGACAAACGCGCGGGCTTCGCCCCCAACGTCACGGCTTCGCACACCTACACGCCGGAGTTCTTCCAGTCCGCCGGCATCCCGGTGCAGGCCATCCATACCGTCGGCTGCTGCAAGGCCTACGACACCAAGGTCGGCACGCACGTCTTCCTGACGAAGATGCCGGAAGAGCACCCGCTCCAGCGCGCCCTCGCCAAGCTCGAATTCGGCACGAGCACGGGCCGCCAGCGCATGGTGGGCTGGTCCGACCTCGTCGAGAAAGCCGACGCGCTCCGCTACGGCGGCTATGACGACATCGTCCTGAACAAGCTCGACGCCCTCTCGCCTCACAGCGGATGGCAGGGCGGCGATCTGCTGGTGTGCACTGGCTATCGCGACGCCGCCGGCAAGACCGTCATGGGCGTGCCGCGCAACGACGCCGTCCGCCGGACGCTGCAGCCGATCTACGCCACGCTGCCCGGCTGGAAGACCGACATCAGCCAGGTCCGCTCCTTCGCCCAGCTGCCCCCGGAAGCCCGTCGCTACGTGGCCTTCACGATGGCGGAGATCGTCCGTCTGGCCTCTCGCGGGGGTTCCCTGCCCGCGCTGCCGAACCTGCGCTACATCGGCGTCGGACCGGACCCTGATCAGATCATCTCCGACGTCCCCGCGACGGCCGAGCTCATCAAGCAGGCCTGACCCGACCGCCGCCGCCGCGCCGATGGCCGACCTGGAACATAACTTCGCGATTCCGCTCTGGGCGCTCGTCGACCAAGCCAAGGTCGAAGCCGGCAAGTCCGACATGCGCGGCCTGGCCAAGGAACTCGGCAAGTGGCTGGCCCATAATTTCGACGTCGAACACAAGGGCGTGGCCATCGAGGAGCCCTCCGGCACCGAGCCCGGCGCGATGCCGATGTTCGTGGTCGCCAGCGTCCCTCAGGCCCAGTGGCACGTGATGGTCGCGCTCGCGCAAAGCCGCGCCTGTCCGCTCTTCGTGGTCTTGCCGACGGAGAGCGGCGCCTTCCGCCTGCAGCAGCTGAACATCCCGCAGGCGGAGTGATCAGGCCGCGAAGGCCTTGACGGTCTCGAGATGCAGTTCGGCCACCTCCGCCAAGGTGAGCCCGCCCCACTTGTACCCCCCGGCCAAGGCGAAGATATGCGGGATCTTCCGCGCCCGCGCCCATGCGACGACGCGCAGCTCGCGCTCACGGATGACCTCCTTGGTGATGCCCTTCAGGCCGCCGGCTTTCTCGTACGTGTCCATGCCGGCGTTGTAGACGAGGAAGTCGACCTGCTCCAAGGCGCGGAGGGCTTTGTCGACGTGCCCGAGGTACCCTTTCGGACGATCCGCATGCGCGTAAAAATGACGCTCCGGAACGGTCGGCTCCCATGAATCGAACGCATCGACCGTGACGTCCGCGAGAAAGACCTGCGGATGATCGCCGAGGATGTCGAAGGTGCCCCCGCCGGCATGGGCGTCCAGATCCAGGATGCCGACGGTCTTGACCGTCTTGAGCGCCTCGAGCGCCGCCAAGGCCAGTCCGTTGAACTGGCAGAAACCGTTGCCGGCGTTGCGTCGCGCATGATGAAGCCCGCTGGACAGGCTGCCGGAGCGGCCGTGCCGCAAGGCTTCCTTCACGGCGTCGCGCATGCCGCCCGTCGAGGCGAGGATGCTGTCCAGCAACGGCTGCGACCACGGGCCGACCTCGAGGAAGCCGCGTTTGTCCTCGAAGGTCCGCCGGACGTATTCAGGGTCATGGATGAGGCCGAGCTCCCGGCGCGTGGCCGGCTTCGGCGCTTCCAACCAGACCTCGCCCGCCTGTCCCGCTTCGATCATCCCCGCCACCAGCCGGGATTTCGTCACGGTCTCGGACTTGCTTTCGATGGCGTAGGCGGGGCTGTAGAATACGGTCAGCGGCGGTTGCGACATACCCTCGTTATGCCCGAAGGCGGACCGGGCGTCAAACGGCCCGCCTGTCATAGGTTGCGGCTGGCTTCGGCGGTGCCCGGCGCCATCCTCGGCATCACGCCTGCCATGCCCTTCGACCCGAAGATTCCACGAGAACTCGCCAATAAACTGGGACGGGAGGCGATGCAGATCATCGAACTGGGCCTCTACGCGTCCGCCACGAGCCGGCAGGTGGACATCGCGGCCGCGATCGCCTCGGCCGTCGGCCGGACGACGCACCTCCCCCCGGACCATCGCCACACCTTCCCGCGGACCGGCGCGCATGCGACGCTCATCGAGGTGACGGCCGAGACCTCGCTCTCGGCCGCGCGGCGCCACGTGGACGCCGGCCTGACGACCATGGTGCTCAACTTCGCCTCACCGACGGTCCCCGGCGGCGGCTTCCTCGCGGGCGAACGCGCGCAGGAGGAATACCATTGCCGCTCCTCCGCCCTTTTCGCCTGCCAGCAAGGCGGACCGATGTACGCGTTCCACCTCCAGCAAGCGAATCCGCTGCGCTCGGACGCGATGATCTACTCGCCCGACGTGCCGGTCTTCCGCGCCGACGACCATCGTCTGCTCGATGAGCCGTTCAAGGCGGCTTTCCTGTCCGCGGCCGCGTGCGACGCCCGCGACGTCGGTCCGCTCGACCAGGCGAAGATCCCCGGCGCGATGGGCGCCCGCATCGTCAAGGTGCTCGCCGCGGCCCAGGCCAACGGACACGACGCCCTCGTGCTCGGCGCCTGGGGTTGCGGCAACTTCGCCAACGACCCGGCGCTGATCGCCGAGCTCTTCCGGGAAGCGCTCGCCGGCCCGTTCCGCGGGGCGTTCCGTCACGTGACCTTCGCGATCGTGGACACCACGTCGGACCTGCGTTGCCTGAACCGGTTCCGCCTGGCGCTGGCGCCCAAGGCGCCGCCCGGCCACAACTGACCGACGCCGTCAGGCTTTGGCCTGCTTCACCAGGCGGCGCAGGATGACGGCGGCCTCGGCCTGACCGTCGGGGAAGAAGAAGATGGCGTCTCCGCCGGTGTCTTTGTCGACCACGATCGCGTTGGCGTAAGAGGTGACGTCGAGCACCTTGCCGAGCTTGAAATTGAAACTCTTGAGCCCGCCGGAGAAGATCACGCGCTTTGAGGTGAACACCAGCGTGCCCGTGTCCACCTTGACGACCTGGTCCTCGGTCTCGCGCCCGACGTCATAGGAACCGGTACGATAGCGGATCGGCCCCCAGATCCTGATGCTGGTGCCGAACCCGCCGTAACTCCGGCGGACGGTGACGCGCTTGTTCTGGGCGAAATCGACCTGACGCGTCCAGAAGCAACCCTCCGAGCCGACGTCGAGGTCGCAGGGCACCTCGCGCAGGGGCGCCCGGTAGAGCGACCAGACGCGACGGCCCGAACGAAGCCGCTCGGCGAGGACCGGCAGGACTTCCGGCAAGGGAAAGCCCAGCTGCTCCGCCTCCGCGAAGAGCGCCTCCGTCTCCGCCGGATCCATGATCTCGTCGCCGTCGTCCTGCCGGGCGATGGCATCGGCGCGGCGGTCGAAATAACGCGCCAAGGCAGGCTTGCGGATCTCGGCCAGGCTCTCCGGCGGCAGCGGCACGGCCTGCGACAGCAAAGCGATCTCGCGCCCCTTCTCCTCCGGCGAGACGTCGCGCAGCAGGCAGGTCTGGAAACCGATGTTGAAATAACTGGCGAAGGCCTCGCCATGCAGCGCCAGGGTGTCCTCCGCCGTCAGGCCGAGCGTGCGACCCAGCGCGGCGAGGCCCGCCTGCTCCTCGGGCGCGAAATAACGATCGGACAGGTAAGCCTCGACCGCCTGCCGGTACCATGCGCGCGTTTCCGCGCGACAGCGCTTACGCACGTCGAAACCCACTTCCGCGTCCAAAGACGCCAACGCCTCCGGCGAGACCTCCCCCTCGGTCTCCGCGGCCGCCAGCAGGTCCCAGAGGGCCGTGAGCCCGGCACGGGCGCTGGCTCGGCCCATCAGTTCGTCGAAGAAGTTGGCTTCCTTCTGTTCAGGTCGGGCGAACGGGAGCCGACGGGACGGACCCGGCAGCTCCGCCAACGTCTTCCAGGCGGCCATGCCGGGCAGCCAATAATGATCGGAGCCCAGCAGGCTTCCGAGCGCGAGCCGGCTCCGGACTTCCGCCAAGGGCCAGACGCCGATTTCCTTGCCCGCCCGGGCCACTCGCAAGGGAGCCGACATCGGTCAACGGCGCGCGGCCAGGCCGCCCAGGGAACGTTGCGAGACCGGAGAAAGCGACAGGGATGCTTCCGAGGCAGCAACCAAGACGGATTGTTCGGCGAGGGCGGCGCCGGACGGAAGGAAAGGCGATGTCGACCTAGGCTTCATGGTCATGGGCTTATTTATCGCACGGGCACGGAGGCCTTCAAGCCGTGACTCGGATGTCATGTTATTAAAGCAGGCTTCAATCGTCCGGACGACCATGCCTCCGCCTCCGGGCGCCTTCCCTGCCCGGGTCGTCCGCACAATTGGCTGGCGATTCCGGCACCGCCCCGCATCCCTTTGGCCCATGTCCAACGACCCGACACCTCCCTTCGACGGCCCCCAGCTGGGCGAGACGGTCGACGGGCTCACGCTGGTCGCCGTCGGCATCCGCGATACTTTCACCGAGGTCATCCCTTCCCACCTCGCGGCGTTCACCCTGCTCAACGAATGGATGAACGGCATCCGCCTCTATGAGCTCGAGGACGCCATGGAACTCGACGCCAACTTCTGGGACGAGCTGCTCGATTGCGATTACGAAGTCGGCGAAGGCGAGATCGACGGCGACCAACCCGGCGAAGTCGTGACCATCTACGACGTCTGGGTCGACGCGACGCACTCCGAAGCCTGCCTCGGGAAACTCCAGGCACGGCTCGACGAACTGAAGCAGATGGCGGTCGAACTGCTTCCGCCCGGCCTGCACCAGGCCGCCCGGAGCCACGCGACCCCGCTTGAGACGCTCAAGCTGATCGCGCAGCTGGCCGACTGAGGCTTCCGCCGAGACCTCGGCGTCGCCACGACGGCCACCTCCACTTTCGCATGTCGACCCTCCTCGGACAGTCCTACATCGGTCACAGCCGGGGACAGTCCCGGGCCTTGCCATTCAAGTGTTTCAACCCGGCCACCGGCGAAGCGCTCCGCCCCGAGTTTTTCCCGGCGTCGTCGGAAGAGGTCGAGCTCGCCGTCGGCTTGGCCGCGCAAGCCGCGCCCCGGCTCGCCTTGCTCTCGGGACGCCAGAAAGCGGCCTTCCTGCGAGACCTCGCCCGACGCATCGAAACCGTCGCCTCCGACCTCATCGCCCGGGCCGAACAGGAAACCGCGCTCTCCGCCGAGCGCTGCCGGCTCGAGCTCGACCGTACGACCGGACAGCTGCGACTCTTCGCCGAACTCATCGAAAAAGGCGACTGGCTGGATGCGCGCATCGAGACCGCCCGGCCCGACCGCCAGCCGACGCCCAAGCCCGACCATCGTTCGCTGCTCCGTCCGCTCGGCCCGGTCGGCGTCTTCTGCGCCGGCAACTTCCCGTTCGCTTACTCGGTCGCGGGCGGCGACACCGCGGCGGCCTTCGCCGCAGGCTGTCCGGTCATCGTGATGGCTCACCATGCGCATGCCGGCACGGCGGAGCTCATGGGCGGAATCGTCGCCGAATCCGCGCGGGCCTGCCGGTTGCCCGAAGGCACGTTCTCGCTCCTCATGGGCGAAGGCCGGGCCATCGGTCCTCAGCTCGTCCGGCACCCGGCGCTGCGCGCCGTCGGCTTCACCGGTTCCCGCGCCGGCGGCCGCGCCCTGATGGACGCCGCGGCCGCCCGACCGGCGCCGATTCCCGTCTACGCCGAGATGAGCAGCGTGAACCCGGTGATCCTGCTCGAGGGGGCGCTGGCGACGCGAGGCGAGGCCATCGCGGAAGGCTTGTTCCGCTCATGCACCTCGGGTGTCGGCCAGTTCTGCACGCAACCCGGCGTGATCATCCTGACGCGCTCCGCCGCGGCCCAGGCCTGCGTCGCGAAGCTCTCCGCCCTTTTCACCGGCTGCGCCGACGGCGTCATGCTCTCCGCGAGCACCCACCACGCCTATCGACAAGGCCTGACCGACCGGGCGGCGAGGCCCGGCGTGACGACCGTCGCCCAAGGGAGGTCAAGCGGCCTGCCCCACCGCGCCGTCGCGACCCTGTTCGCGACCGATGGCCCGACCTTCCTCGCCGACCCGTCGTTGCGCGAGGAGATCTTCGGCCCGTGTTCGACGATCGTCTGGTGCGCCGATGCGCAAGAAGTCGAGGCCGTCCTCACCGCCCTCCCCGGCAACCTCACCGCGACGGTGCACGGCACCGACGCGGAAATCGCGTCGCAAGCCGCGCTGATCGCGCGCCTCGAGTCCGTCGCCGGACGCGTGGTCGTCAACGGCTTCCCTACCGGCGTCGAGGTCTCGCCCGCCATGGTCCACGGCGGGCCCTACCCCGCGCTTTCCGACGGACGCACGACCTCGGTCGGCACCAATGCGATCCACCGTTTCACGCGTCTGGTGTGCTTCCAGAACTACCCTGACGCCGCCTTGCCGGAGGAACTGCGGAACGCGAACCCCCTGGGCATCGAGCGGCTCGTCGACGGCGTCCGCTCGCGCTCCGCGCTCTGAACCGGCCGACCGGCGCACCCGCGAGATTGCGCCCGAGACCGGACCAGGCCAATATCAGGCATGCTCGGAGCCATCGCGGGAGACATCATCGGTTCGGTCCATGAGTTCAGCCGCAACGACGACCCCTCGTTCCCGTTGTTCGCGGATAAGTCCTGCCCGACCGACGACTCGCTGCTCACCTGGGCCGTGGCGGAAGCCATCCTGAAGGGCGAACGCGACTACAAGCCCCGGATCGTCGGCATGGTCCGGTATTATGAGAACAACGGACAGGCGGCTCCGCTGTCGGCCGCCTTCGGCGGCGGCTTCCTCGGCTGGGTCTATGACGGGGCCCCCGGTGAACGGGATTCCTTCGGCAACGGCGCGGCCATGCGCGTATCACCGGTGGCGTGGGCGTTCGAAGACCTCGAGACCGTGCTCGAGCATGCGACGCTCAGCGCCCGACCGTCGCACGCCCATCCTGAAGGCATCAAGGGCGCCCAAGCCGTGGCGGCCGCGATCTGGACCGCGCGCCGCACCCGCGACCCGGGCGCCGTGCGCGCGGTGGCCGAAAGCTTCTACGGTCCTCTGCCGGACCTCGGACACATCCGGCGAACCCATACCTACAATGAGACCTGCCAAGGCTGCGTGCCCGAGTGCCTGGCCATCGCCGCGGGCACGCCGGACTTCGAAGCCGCCGTCCGCTTCGCCGCTTCGGTGCGGGGAGACGCCGACACCTTGGCCGCCATCACCGGGTCGGTGAGCCAGGCCCTCTGGGGCGTCCCTGAAGCCATCCGGGAGCGGTCTTTGTCCCTTTGCGCACGCTACTACCCCGGGATGG
>JBDLWC010000175.1:0-3123 GCA_039804485.1 Verrucomicrobiota bacterium | reverse complement strand
ACCGACCATCCGGGCCAACATCCACATCCCGGGCACGTCGATCGGCGACATGCTCACGCTGATCCAGGAAAAGCGCGGCATCTGCGAGCGCACCGAGACCATCGACGGCGACCGCGTCGTCTTGGTCTGCCTCCTCCCGCTCAACGAGATCCTCGTCGACTTCAACGACCGCATGAAGTCCATCACCCGCGGCTACGGCTCGATGGACTACGAGCTGGGTGAATACGTCACCTCGGACCTCGTGAAGATGGACATCCGCGTCAACGAGGAGCCGGTCGACGCCTTCTCGTCAATCGTGCACGCCACCACGGCCGATGGCCGGGGCCGCGCCCTGTGCGAGAAGCTCAAGGAACTCCTCCCGCGCCAGCTCTTCAAGATCGCGATCCAGGCCGCCGTCGGCTCGAAGGTCATCGCCCGCGAGACCATCGGTTCCGTCGGCAAGGACGTCACGGCGAAGTGCTACGGCGGCGACATCTCCCGCAAGCGCAAGCTCCTCGACAAGCAGAAGGAGGGCAAGAAGCGCATGAAGCAGATCGGCAAGGTGGACATCCCGCAGGAAGCCTTCATCAAGATCCTGAAGAACGAAGGCTGAGCCCCAGTTCGGGCTTTCCCTCGGGTCGCCGTCCGCTAACTTGGGGGCGTCCCCATGTCTTTCTACTACCGCCGCAAGCTCCGCAAGATCAGCAAGGCGCTCCTGGAGGCCTCGGAGAAGGTGCACCTCTATCGTGGCGACGTGCTCAGCGCGGAAGCGCTCAACGAGCAGCTTGAGCTGGCGGACAAGGTCCGCGTCGCGGCCCGGGACCGGTCGCGGGAGATCACCGAGGTCGAGGCCCTGCTCAACCGCCTCCACGAGGTCCTGACCCGCAACGGAGGCCGGATCTACCCGCTCACCAACGCCACGGATTACACCGAGATGGTGGTGATGGCCGCCATCGTCGCGGGCACCATCCGCAGCTTCTTCCTTCAGCCGTTCAAGATTCCGACGAACTCGATGTGGCCGACGTATAACGGCATGACGGCCGAGGTGCGGCCCCCCGACGCGCCGGCGCCTAGCCTGGCCGTGCGCGCGCTCGAGAAGCTGCAGTGGACCTGGACCTATGTGATCCCCGCCGAGGCGTCGGGCGAGGTCGCCATCCCGCTCATCGTCCAGCGCGGCGAGCGCGGGGCGCTGGAATACGGGCTGCGCCAGCGGCAACGCACGGCCGATTCCGGTCTCTTCGGCACGGGGGTCTGGAAGGGCGCCGCGGACCGGCACGAGCTCCTGGTCGGATCGGCGTCCCAGACCGTCGAGATGCCGGCGGATTTCGGCTTCGAGGCCGTGCTCCTGCGCACTTACTTTCCCGAGGAGGCGGCGCTCAAGCTGCCGCGTCAGGACGCCGACCGCTGGCGCGTCGTCTTCGCCAAGGCCGTCCGCGACGGTCGGATCAAGCTGGACGGCCCGCAGGGTCCCCGGCTGCTGACCGGCAAGACGGCGACCGCCGGCCAGACCTTGCTGAACTTCGACATCCTCACGGGTGACATGCTCTTCGTGGACCGGATGTCCTATCACTTCGTCGACCCGTCCCGCGGCGACACCTTCGTCTTCCGCACGAACACGATCCCGGGCCTCAACGACCCGTACGGCCAGCCTTCGCAGAACTATTACGTGAAGCGCCTCGCCGGCACGCCCGGGCAGAAGCTCCGCGTGGGCGAGAAGGGCGAGCTTTTCGTCGACGGCAAAGTCGTGACCTCGCCCGAGCCGATGGTGCTCAACTCCCGACGCGCGACGGAGCAAGGTTACTACGGTTACCTGCCTGACGCGGGCGGCGACCGCTACGCCATCCCGCTGGATCAGGAGCACACCGTCTCCGCGAAGCATTACTTCGCCCTCGGCGACAACTCCGCCAACAGCTTCGACTCGCGCGGCTGGGGCGAAGTGCCCGCCGACGCCGTCGTCGGCAAGCCCCTCTTCATCCTGCATCCCTTCACGTCCCACTGGGGGCCGGCGAAGTAACGGGCGGACTCTGTCCGCCCAGGGGCCACGTGGGCACGTGGGCAAGGTGACAAGGGGATTGGCTCAACAGCCTTGCCAGCGTGTCCCCGTGTCACCATGCCCCCTGTGTACCCATGCCTTGGACCCTCTATCGCCACTACAAGGGCAACCATTACCTCCGGCTGGGGGTGGCCGCGCATTCCGAGGACCTCTCGCCGCAGGTGCTCTACCGCTGCTTGTATGACAATCCGGCGGCGCGCACGTGGGTGCGTCCGCAGCCGATGTTCGAAGGCGCCATCGAGGATGGTCGTCAACGCTTCACGCCGGTGGGCCGGCTGCGCCTCGTGCAGCCCGAAGACCTGCGCACCGTCCTGGCGTTCGGTTTCGACGCGTGGGGGCAGGGCAAGACCTTCGAGCAGTATTGCGCCGATAAGGACCGGGATCCGCACCACGTGCGCGGCACACGCTATCTCCTCGAGGATCTCTCCGGTCAGCCGGTCTCCGCTTTGAACGTCCTCCGCTTCCGCGAAAGCCTGATCGGCCTGGCCTCGGTGGCGACCGCGCCTGCTCGGCGCGGCAAGGGTCACGCCTCGCTGCTCCTGCGCGCCGTGATGGAACTCCATCGCTTCGCCCAGCTTGATACGCGGTTCCTGTTGTTTTCCGAGGTCAGGCCGGCGATCTACGAACGCCACGGCTTCCGCGTCCTGCCGCCCGAGCATCAGCGTTTCCCGCAGGCCCAGTCCATGGCCACCGGCGACTCGCCTCTGTCCGGCGTCGAGGCGGAATACCTGAAGGCTTATTTCTAGGCCCGGGAATCAGCGTTTCGCCGGAGCGAGGACGACCTGCTTGAGCCACTCGGCGATCTTGGCGCATTCGGACGGCGCGAAGGCATGGCCGACGCCGGTCATCTCGCTGCCGACGACCGTCGCGCCCGCGGCTCTGAGGGCCTGGGGGAGATGGCTGGCATTGGCCTTGTTGGAGCCTTGCTCCGAGCCCCAGCAGACATAGGCGAACTTGCCGCGCAGGTCAGGCAAGGCCCCGAGCGACGTGTACCCGGTGCCGCCGCCTTCGGCGAAGAGGAAGACCCCGAAATGATCCGCGAGCCCGGGACGGCCGCTCAGGCGGAGCATGCCGTCGATGGCATGCGCGCC
>JBDLWC010000174.1:0-11359 GCA_039804485.1 Verrucomicrobiota bacterium | reverse complement strand
AGCGCCGAAGACTGGCTTCTGTTCTGCAAAGGATTGATACCAGAAAAGGGAACCCTGCCGGAGGATATTCCTGCTGGACCTAGAGCTAAATACCTGAAAGCCGGATGGAAAGGATTCCCTGACTGGCTTGGTACAGGTCGTAGCGTCTGAGATGATCCGACTAAGCCCCATCTGGACTTGAAATATAAAGTAAGAAAACTCGCCTAACTGCACCTCAAACAGTCGAAAATAAGCGCGGGCACTTAGTTGTCTTTTGCGGACAGTTTGCGGACAAGATATTGCCCAACTCTGCTAATCCTGCCTAAGTCTGCTAACGGTTTAACCCCGTTTACCCCTTTAGAAGGGATAAATCGGCGTTAAAGTGGCGGAGAGGATGGGATTCGAAGGAAAATTCCTCGTGTGTATGTCGTTGAACTCCAACGACCGAGGATTTTTGCGGACAGTTTGCGGACAAGTTAACTGCCAACTCTGCTAATTTACCCGAGTGATTTTAGCGCGCAAGTATTATCCGCAAATCCGTTGCAGAAAATACTCAGATCAAAGCGACAAGGTTTCACGCAATCGATCTCGCGCGGAAGCGACGCGATGTTCGACCGCCTTGGCAGTCAGCCCGAGGGCTTCCCCGGCCTCCTGATGCGACAGACCTGAATAGGCGGTTAGGATCAATGGCTCGCGCAAACCTTCAGGCAGACGCTGGACTGCGGCACGCACCATGGCGGCGCGCTCATCGGCATCGGCGGTGTCCTCGACCGAACCCTCGGGAATCTCCGGAGTCAGGCCGGTAAACCTCGCCAGCCGTCGCAGCCAGCTGCGCCGCCGGTTCCTGGCCAGGTTGATCGCGATCCCGAAGACCCAGGTGGAAACGTTTCCACCGGTGAAACGCTCGGAGGTCCGCCATGCCGTCGCGAAGGCCTCGGCGGCGACCTCCTCCGCATCGGCCGCATCGGGAAGCAGGCGATGGAGGTAGCCGCGGATGCGCGGGTTCAGCTCATCGAAGAGCACCCGCCATCCAGCCTGGTCGTCCTTTGCAGGCAGGCCGTTCATCGGGCCTTGTGGTGTCCGTCGACGCCGGGAGCGCCCTCATGGGAGAGGGCTTCGACCTGCGGCAGGATGAGCGCGACGTAGGCTTTTCCCTTCTCGGGCGGCATGTAGCCGGCAATCGCGAGCACGTGCTCGCGACGGGAACGCTCGCAGCGTCCGAGAGCGGCCTCGAGGCCGGCCTTGGACTCGGGGCCGGGCTTCGCCTCCATGGCGAGCTTGGCCTGCCTCACCGCCTCGCAGTGAACCTCGCACTCCTTCTCGAACTCGCCCTGGAGCGCGGCGATCCGGCCGATGGCGGCGTCATCGAGCCCGAACTCGGCGCGCAGCCACGCGGCCTCCGAACGCTGCTCGCACGCCGCGGCCATCCTGAAGTCCCGAATCGCCCACCAACCTGCGAACCCGGCCAGGAGCGAGAGGACCAACACGGTGATCAGGAGCCGCCCCCTCATCGGGCGGAAGCCTCCACGATTGAGCGCGCATGAAGCTTGGCCATCTGCTGCGAGTCCTGGTTGTTCGAGCGCCAGCCAGCCAGTCCGCCGACCAAGAAGACCGCCATGGCGACGGCCGAGACGCGAAGCACCGGACTGGGCCTGGGCCCCCTGAGGATGTCGCGGGAAAAGTCCTCGCAACGGCGGGGGGAGACCTGCCAAGCGGACATCAACTCGTCGATGGGTTTGTTGCTCATATTGACTGTTTAATGTCCGGACACCCCGGTGTCCCCCCTAAAGCCATTCGGGTGACCATAAAACATTCCGGGGGGAACCGGGGATGCGCACATGAATAGGTATGCGGATCAACACGGTGCAGCCAATCAAGCGGGTGTCGGCGTGGGGTCTCCTCATGCTCGCGACCTTACTGGCCGCCCCTGCGCAGGCCTGCGAGATCTGCCGCAAGGCCTACTTCGACGCGATGGAAGCGGCCCCCAAGGCCTCGGCCCTTCACCCGGAAGCCCGCGTGGTCGAATACCGCCTCTCCATCTCCGAGCAGACCTTGAGTCCGGCAGGACAGCCGACGCAGGCCCTGACCATCAACGGGGGCACGCCAGGCCCCGTGCTGCGCTTCAGGGAAGGCGACGTGGCCCGCATCACCGTGGTCAACGGCCTGGCAGACGACTCGACGTCCCTCCACTGGCACGGGCTACTCGTCCCCAACCTGCAGGACGGAGTGCCGGTCGTCACCACACCCGTGATCGGCCCCGGGCAGTCGCGCACCTTCGAGTTCCTGATCCGCCAGAACGGCACGTACTGGTACCACAGCCACACTGGCCACCAGGAACAGCGCGGCGTCTACGGCGCGATCGTGATCGAACCGAAGGAGGTCGAAAAGCTGGCCGACCACGACCAGGTCGTCATCCTTGGCGATTGGACGAACGAGCACCCGGCCGAGGTCCAGCGCTCGCTGCTGCGCGGAAGCGACTGGTACTCCTACCGCAAGGGCACGGCGCAGTCGCTCATCGGCGCCTACCAGGCCGGCAAGCTCAAGGAATACCTCGATGGCCAGAAGTCCCTGGTTCCCCCGATGGACCTCTCCGACGTCGCCTACGACGCCTTCCTGATGAACGGACAGCGCCGCCTCCAGCTTCCCGGCAAGCCGGGCGAGAAGGTGCGCGTGCGGCTGATCAACGCAGGGGCAGCCAGCTACTTCTACCTCGATGCCGCTGCGGGCCCGCTCCGGATCATCTCCGCGGACGGCCAGGACGTGGTCCCCTTCGAGCAGAAGCGCCTGCTGATCGGGCCTGCCGAGACTTACGACGTGCTTCTCACCGTGCCTGCCTCGGGCTCCTGGGAACTCCGCTCCACCGCGCAGGACGGCAGCGGGTCGGTCTCGGCCTGGATCGGCGAAGGGTCACCGCATGAGGCGGCCCCTCCGCCCAAGCCTGACCGCTATGGCATGAGCGCCTACCTGTCCTCCATCCTCGACCAGATCGACCCCGAGCCCGGCGCCCAGGAACCTGAGCGACCGATCTCGCCCTACGCCAAGCTGCGCGCCGCCAAGCCCCACGCCGTCGCCGCCTCCCACCGGGAGCTGACGCTCAAGCTGACAGGCGACATGATCCGCTACGAGTGGAGCTTCGACGGGCTCGACCCCCGCGAGGCCGAGGCGATCAAGGTCAAGGAAGGCGAGACGATCCGGCTGCGCCTGGTGAACAACAGCATGATGCATCACCCGATCCATTTCCACGGCCACTTCTTCCGCCTGGTGGACGCAGCCGACAAGGACCCAGCGACCTCCCCGCTGAAGCACACGGTCGACGTCCCCCCGATGAGCGTGAGGACGATCGAGTTCACGGCCGACGAGGGCCAGGGAGACTGGCTGATCCACTGCCACCTGCTCTACCATCACATTACGGGCATGGTGCGCACGATCCGCGTGACCGGTGCCGACGGCGCGGAGCCGCCGCATCCCGCGGCCACGCACGCCATGGCGACGACCTACGCCTGGGGCCAGGCCGCCTTCACCAACGCTTCCGCGACGGGCTACGCGACAATCCAGTCCGGACGCGACAACCTCTACGTCAGGTGGGAGGAGGGCCTGCGCCGCGGCGACGGTCATGAGCGGGAGATCAGCTACCAGCGCTACCTAGACACGCGCCTGTCGCTCGTCGCCGGCTACCGCTTCGGCAACCTGGACGGCGACCGGGACGGACCCTTCGCCGGCGCAGCCTTCCGCCTGCCCTACTTCGTCGACCTAGGCCTGACCCAGCAGTCCGGAGGGGAAACCCGGGCGGCCTTGGCCAAGAGCCTGCAGCTGACCGACCGGCTCTCGCTCGACCTCTCCTACCGCTACGGCAGGCGCACCCACGCGTCCACCGCGGCGGACCTCCGCTACCTCCTCACCAAGGACCTCTCGCTCACCGCCGGCTATAGTTCCGACTTCGGGGCCGGCGCCGGCATCCTCATCCGCTTCTGACCACCACCAACCCACACCACCATGAAACACGCCATACTCGCCATAATGCTCTCAGCCTGCGGCCTGATCGCCGCCGACAAGCCCGCCGACGCGAAGCCCTACCCCCTCGACAAGTGCATTGTCTCCGACGAGAAGCTCGGCGCCGAGGGCAAGCCCGTCGTCTTCGTCCACGAGGGACAGGAGATCAAGCTCTGCTGCCAGGACTGCCGCAAGGACTTCGACGCCAACCCGGCCAAGTACCTGGCCAAGCTGCCCAAGGCCGACTCCAAGCCGGCCGCCGCGGAGCACAAGATGTGCGCCTGCTGCGCCGACGCCGCCAAGCCGGCGGAAGCGGCGAAGCCCCATGAGCACGGTGACAAGGCCGGCATGAAGTGCCCGGATTGCTCCTGCTGCTGCAAGGACCACGGAGCCAAGGCCGACGGCCACGACCATGACGCGAAGCCGGCGGACGCCGCCAAGCCCCACGAGCACGGCGACAAGGCGACGAGCGCCGACAAGGCCGAGGCCGCCAAGCCCTACCCTCTGAAGAACTGCATCGTCTCCGACAACGACCTAGACTCGATGGGCGAACAGGCTTCGTTCGTCTACCAAGGCCAAACGATCAAGGTTTGCTGCAAGCCCTGCATCGCGAAGTTCGAGAAGAATCCAGCCAAGTACCTTAAGAAGCTCGAAGGCAAATAAGCCTTCCGAAGCCCCGCAGAAGCGGGGCTTTTTATTGGGCAAGACCGCGAGCGTTCCTCGCCTCCGATGAGTATCAGGATGTGCTGACCTGATGAACGATGCTCCGACCTCCAAACAGTGCGACCCGGCGTGTGACATGACGGGCGGTGCTTATTCTCCTTTGCGACATAGGCACGAGGGAACGACCTACTATTTCTGTAACCCTAGCTGCCTGCGGAAATTCCAGGCGGCTCCGGACATGAATCTGCGTGCTCCCGACCAGGCCGACGGTGACAATACTTGCTGCACGGTCGAGTCGACGGACGGACTGACCTACTCCTGCCAGAAGCGAACCAACTGTAACATTACGGTTGGCCCAACAAACCGTCCCTGATCACAAGCCTCCTATAAATCCAGCGCAATTGCCACGCCGCCTGATTTAAAGGCAGATCGCTCAGTGGGCGCAAGTACAGCCATACTCCTGACGCTTGCACTCTCCGCAGAGGGCGGTGTTCAAAGTCAGACGGAAGTTCGTCGGTTTGGCGTCCGCCGCGGCGCGGACTTGAACCACGATGGCCGCCGGCTCCTTGGCTTGCAGCGGTTCCTTGGTGATGAATCCATTCGGATGGGGCTCAAGGATGACATCCTTACCGTCGACCTTAACGACGACGATGCGGTCGCCTCTGGGCACGGGCTTGCCGGCGGCGTCGGCGAAGGTGACCGTGGCCTTGCGGTCCGACTGGATCACGAATTGCGCGCGCAGTCCGGGTGCCTCCAGACGGCGACCAGGCTGGACGTCGGTAGCCGGCTTGGCGGGCTCGGCGGCGATCAGGGCGCCGATTGAAAACAGGGAGAGAAGGAGGATTTTCATGGTTGGGTGGTTGTTGGGGTGGGAGAAGAGGAGAAACGCGCCTCGACCCAGTCATAAAGGACAGGGAGAAGCAGGAGCGTCAGGGCAGTGGAAGTGAAGATTCCCCCGATGACGACGGTCGCCAGCGGCTGCTGCACCTCGGCCCCTGGACCGGTCGAAAGGGCCATGGGCACGAAGCCCAAAGAAGCGACGAGCGCGGTGATGAGCTTGGGACGCAGCCGGGTGACGGTGCCGTCGACCACCGCGAGGCGGAGCGGGCGGCCTTCCGCCCGCAGCTGGTTGATGAAGCTGATCAGCATGATGCCATTGAGGACCGCGATGCCCGACACCGCGATGAAGCCGATACCGGCCGAGATTGTGAAGGGCATGCCTCGCAGCCAGAGTGCAAGCACGCCGCCTATAGCCGCGAGCGGCACGCAGGTGAAGACTAGTGCCGCCTGACGAAAACTGCCAAAGCCGGCATAGATGAGGAGCAGGATCAGCCCAAGCGCCGCGGGGACGACCAGCGTCAGGCGCTCGCGCGCCCGCTGCAGGTTCTCGAACTGGCCACCGAACTCCCAATAGACGCCGCCGACCGGCTTGACCTCGGACTTGAGTTTGGCCTCGGCTTCGCGCACAAAGCCCTCGGTGTCACGGCCGCGGACGTTGATGAGGATGGCCAGACGGCGGCGCGCGTCCTCGCGGGTGATGACGCCCGGACGTTCGACCAGTTTGACGTCAGCCACCTTGGAGAGCGCGACCATCGTACCGGAGCCATCCTCGGCAGAGACCGGGAGATCGCCGATCTGCGAAGGCGAAGTACTTCCGGCGCCAGGCAGGCGAACGACGACCTCCATGGGACGCCCCGAAGCGGGCAGCTGCCCCGCCCTCGCGCCGCCCAAGGCGGTCGAGACGATGTCGTTGAGCTCCTCCGCATGCAGGTTACGACGGACCAGTTGGTCTCGCTTTGGAACGATGTCGACCGAGGGCAATAAGCCTGAGGCCTCGAACACGACGTCTCCGCCGCCGGGAATCTTACGGAGCACGGCCACCGCCTGCTCGGCCACGGCTTCCATGTCGGAGAGTTCGTCGCCGAAGATCTTCAGCGAAAGATCTGCTCGGGAGCCGGCCATGATCTCATTGAAACGCAACTGGATCGGCTGGGAGAACATCGTGGTCTGCCCGGGGACGGTCCGCTCCAGGAGTTCGGACATGAGTTCGACGAGCCTTGCCTTATTGATGGGCGAACCACCTTCACGGCGCCACGTGTCGCGGGGTTTCAACTTCACATAACTATCCGCGACGTTCGGCCCCATCGGATCGCTGGCGATCTCGGCGGTACCGATGCGCGCGAAGACATGGTCGACCTCCGGAAACTTGGCACGAAGGAGGATCTCCGCGCGCTTCTGCAGGTCCACCGAGGAGGCCAGATCTAGGCTAGAGGCTCGGACGAACTGGATGCTGATGGAACCTTCGTCGAGCTGCGGGATGAAATCGGCCCCGAGACGCGTGTAGCCGACGGCGGCTGCGAGGGCCGCGAGCGAAGTGGCGACGACGGCCGCGGCTCGATGGGCGAAGCACCATCCAAGCATCGCCGAGAAGACCGACTTGAGACGGCGGATCAGGCCACCTTCCTCGGCATGACCTTCAGCCCGAAGCCAGAAAGAAGCCAGGGCAGGCATGACGGTCAGGGCGACGAGCGCGGAAGCCGCCAAGGCGACCACGACGGCCGCGGCCATGGGCTTGAACATCTTCCCTTCGATACCCTCGAGGGCGAAGATCGGCACATAGACCAAGGTGATCACGGTCACGCCAAGGAACATCGGGCCGGCGACCTCACCCGCGGCAGCCGACAACTCGGTCGTACGCTCATCTTCGGACAGGGGTCGTCCGAGGGCCCGGACACGCTCCTCAAGCCGTCGCAGGAAATTCTCCACCATCACCACGGAACCGTCGACGATGAGGCCGAAGTCGATCGCGCCCAGACTCATCAGGTTGGCACTGGCCTTGGAAGCGGCCATGCCGGTGAGCAGGAGAAGGAACGAGAGGGGGATCGCCAAGGCGACGAGCAAAGCGGCCCGCCAATGCCCCAGCAACACCAGCAGGACGACCACGACGATCAACGCCCCTTCGAAGAGGTTCGTCTCGACGGTCCGGATGGTCGCGCCGACGAGGTCGGAGCGGTCGTAGAGCACGGTAAGCTTCACGCCCTCCGGCAGGTGGGTACCGATGGCGGCGAGCTTCTCGACCGCGCGTTTCGAGACTTCGCGGGAGTTCTCACCGGCTAGCATGATGGCGGCGCCGACGACGGCCTCCTGCCCGTCGACGGTGGCCGCACCCATGCGGGAGGCGTTGCCGACCGAAACGCGGGCGACGTCACCCACGGTCACGGCGGGACCGAGGCCGGCGGGGCGAAGCGGTATACCAGCGATATCCTGGGCGGTCCGCACGCGAGTGTCAGCGCGGACCGTGAAGGCCTCGCCGCCGAGCGTGACGACACCGCCCCCGGCGTTCTCGGTGTTACGACGGACGGCCCTGAGCAGTTCTGACATGGGTACGCCTGACTTGGCAAGCTTGGCGAGGTCGGGTTCGACGAGCATCTGGCGCTCGTGCCCGCCGATGACGTTGACGTCCGCCAGTCCCGGCGTGGAACGGAGCGCCGGGCGCACGCGCGTGTCATGCAACAGGCGCAAATCACGTAGGCGCGTGGACTCGTCGGCCGGCGCCTTGGCATCGGCGGCGTAGCCGATCGAGTAATAGACGATTTCCCCGAGTCCGGTGCTGATCGGCGCCATCACGGGTACGGCACCCGGCGGCAGGTTGCCGGAGGCCTGCCCGATACGTTCGGTCACGAGCTGGCGGGCGCGGAAGATATCGGTACCATCCGCAAAGATGAGCGTGACCTGCGAGAGCCCGGTCTTGGAGAGCGAACGGAACTCGACCAAGCCCGGTAGGCCTGAGAGCTCGGATTCGAGCGGGATGGTGACGCGCGACTCCGCCTCGTCGGCGGCGTAGGAAGGCAAGGCGGTGTTGATCTGCACCTGCGGGCCGGTGATGTCGGGCATGGCATCGATCGGGACGCGCGTGGCGGACCAGGCTCCGAGCAGGCAGAGCAACAGGGCGCAGGTGAGCACGACCGCGCGGCGGCGGATGGACCAGCGAGCGAGGGCTGCGATCATCTCAGTGGCCGTCGGTGCAGCCGACGCCTCCCTTGATGGCCTGGAGTTCTGCGAGCCAGAGGCCCCACACGCCCGCGATGGCGATCACGTCGCCCTCGAGCAGACCGTCGGCGACCTGGATCGAGCCGTCAGACTCGACGCCTGGCTTCACCTCGGTGCGCAACCAGCGCTGGCCGTTCTGGACGAATACGAAGGCCCCCTCGGAGTTCCGGAGCAACGCCTGGACCGGTACCAGGACGCGATCGGCCTTGGCCTGGGCCTCGGCCTTGCGCAGGCCGATGAACTCGGCCGCCTCCGGGGTCAGCAGCAGACCCTGCCCTTTCTTGAACTCGGCGGCCTTGGCCGGAGGAACGGCACCCTCTATTTGACCTGAAGTTGCCTGCTTGCCGCAGCCAGCCAACGCGACGACCAGGAGAATGGAACTGAAGGTCTTCATCGGGACGCGACGGGATTGAAGGGAACGCCGCTGAGTTCGCGCAGGCGGAAGCCGGCCTCGACGGCCTGCTCCTGAATGAGCAACGCGGAGTCGACAGCCTCGAGATAACCAGCCTGGGCATCCATGAAGAGCTGCAGCGACAAGGCGCCGGCACGGAAGTGAGACTCGGCGAGTTTGGCTGCTTCCGAAAAACGCACCGCCGGATCGTCCTTATGCATGCGCAGCTGGTCGACCTTGGAGGCATAGGAAAGCCAGGTCTGTCCGAGGTCCTTCTCGACGTCACGCCAGGCCGCGGAAATGGCGGACTTGGACTGCCGGCGGCGCTCATTGGCCGAACGCTCGGCGGCGCTCGAGCGACCGCTCACCGGCAGCGGGATGTCGAACCGGAGGCCCACAATGGTCTCACGCCCGCCGACGCGGTCCTGCGAGACGTACGGACCGGCCGTGAAACCCGGCACGCTGTCCGAGCGTGCGAGGTCGGACTGCAGGCTGAGCTGCTCGGACTCGAGCACGTGCATCCGGTAGGAGAAATTGCCCTGCTGGGCGGCGGCCAGGAGCTCCTCGAGCTTAGGGGCATCCTTGAGCGCGAGCACCGGGGCCTTGACGGTGAGCGGAGCGAGCGAAGGCGCGCCGCGCAGCTGGTTCATCTCCAGCAAGGCCTGCTGCAGCGCCAGGCGCGCCTCCTCGGCACGGCGGCGGGCGACGACCTCGGCGGCCTCGACCGACCGCAGTTCGATGGTCGGGGCGGGACCGGAAGGATCGCGTCCGACCAAGGCCTTGCGTAGGCCGGCGAAACGCGCGGCGACTTCTTCGCAAGCCTGGGCGCGGACTTGGGCGCGGGACAGGCGATAGGCGAGCACTGCGGCCTTCGCCTCCAGCGCTTGCTCGAAACGACCCAGGCCGAGTTTGGCGGCCTCGATCTGGCGGTCGGCGATGGCCCGACGGAGGCGCAGCCGCTCCGGCCATTGGAAAGTCTGGCTCAGCGAAGCCGTCCAGACCTGACCTTCATCCAGAAAAGCCCCACCCGCATCACGCAGACGCTTACGGCCGACCTCAAGGGACAGCACCGGATCCGGGTTGGATGAGGCAGCCGAACCAGACTCGCGTTCGGCAGCCAAGGCGGCGACATAGGCCTGGCGCTCCGGGTTGGACTCGACCGCCTGGCGGACCAGTTCGGCGACATCGACCGGAGCGGGCGATGGAGTTTCGGCCGCACAGAGCAGGCCAGGAAGAAGGAGAATCGGAGATAGGAATCGGAAAATGGTCATGGATTTGGATGCATGCGGGCGCGTGCCCAGGTTGCCACCTTGGACGACGGCATAATGATACGTCACTCCCTACGGCCGTCGCGGTCGTAGGGATGAAGGGCGGACAAGCCGCCGACCTAGGACCGAATCAGACCCGCAGACACATCGTCCCCGCCCTCAAGGCAGGCGGACGAAGAACATCGGAAGCCGATAACCGAAAAATTTCCGCGGCGCACGAGGAGATGCGGCGGACCGAGTAGACATGGAACTCAGGCTGAAAAGGTTTGCGGGCCGAAACCTTGACCAAATCAGCGAGAGCCAAAGGTTCATCAGCGAGCGCGACAGCGGAAGCCGGCGAGACACAGTCGGAGCAGTCGTCGGGGCGGGTGCAGGCCTTGCCGGCATGCTCGCAGGAGGACTCCTCGGGACAGACGCAAGCATCGGAAGCGAGCAGCCCGGACGACGCCCAGAGAAATAGGGCGAGGCAAGCGAAAAGCCTGGATCGGACTGCGAACACGACCCTTTTAGTAAGAGGGGGCCTAGACGAAGTCAAGCGGCATGTCGAAATGCCTGAGAAGGGATGGCGATCGGGTCACCAGACGCGAATGCAACCGTGACAACCAAGCAGGCTGAAACCAGAATCAGTCTAGATGGAACCCCTGACACCACCAAGCAAGAACAGTGTGGACGACGGCGGCTGTAGGAATTCCTCCGCGGGAACAAAGAATACCGGCAGCTGCGGATGCCATGACAATGAACTATTCGAAACGAACTGGCACCAGACGGGGAAAGGCCGGCTTGCCATCTCCATGGCGCTGCTCATCTGCGTCTCATGGGCCGTCGAGCACTTCACCCCGGGCGCAGGCAAATGGCCTTTCGTCGGGGCCAGCCTGATCGGACTGGCGCCGGTGGCGAGGACCGCCTTCGCCGCGCTGCGCGAAGGGCGTCCCTTCACGATTGAAAGCCTGATGACGATAGCGGGGACCGGCGCGCTGTTCATCGGAGCCGCGGAAGAGGCGGCCGTCGTTGTCTTCCT
>JBDLWC010000173.1:0-4677 GCA_039804485.1 Verrucomicrobiota bacterium | reverse complement strand
AGCGGGTCTTCGGCGCCGAGCCCGGCGCCGACTTTCTGTTCCACGGCGTCCATCGTGAAGCCGTGCCGGCCCAGGATGGAGCCGTCGAGCCGGGCGACCTTGGCGGACGCCGCGCGCGCGTCGAGGCTGGCCTGCACCCAGGCGAGCTGGGCGACGTCGAGCGCGGCCTGGGCTTGGAGCACGCGGGGCAGATCCGACTGCCCGGCCGCATAACGGGCGCGCTCACCCTCATAGGACTGCCGCTGGAGCTCGAGCGCCGAGCTGGCGGCGGCGACCCGGGCCCGGGCGGCGTCGAGCTCGCGCCAGACGGCGCGCGCCGAGAACACGAGCCCCTGGCGCACGTCGGCGAGGCGCAGTTCGGCTTGGCGACGCGAGCGGCTCGCGGCGCGGAGATTCGCCTCGGCCTCCCGGAAGCCCAGCGGGAAAGAAAGCCGGAGCTCCG
Organism: Verrucomicrobiota bacterium; assembly: GCA_039804485.1. Lineage (GTDB taxonomy): Bacteria > Verrucomicrobiota > Verrucomicrobiia > Opitutales > UBA953 > UBA953. The sequence continues at coordinate 4,235 of JBDLWC010000173.1, read as the reverse complement.
CGAAATTAGCCCAGCCCGACTGACGCCGGTAGGCGTCGAGGCCGCCCGAGACGCCGGAAGCGGCGTCGCCATAACGCCCGGCGCCGACCGACAGATCCAGGCTCGGCTGGTTGTTCTGCTCCGCCTGCGCCACGAGGGCGTCGGCCTGGACGATGGCCGCCAGCTGGATGGCGGTGCCGAAATCGAAGTCGGCCACCGTGCGGATCCACGGAGCGAAGGACTCGGCCGCCGGAACGACGTCCTTCGGCAGCGGCTCGACGGCCAGCGGCTGCTCGACGTCCTCCGCCGTGCCTTGGCCGAGCAGGCGACGCAGGCTCATCTCGGCGTTGTCGAGGGCCTGGCGGGCGTTGAGCACCGCGACCCGCTGGGCCGCGACCTCGGCTTCGGACTGCAGTTCCTCGAGGATGGTGGCGTCGCCGAGCGAGCGGCGGACGCGGATCTGGTCGAGCAGCGAGACCGCCGAACGCAGGCTCGTCTCGCGGAAGGCGATCAGCGCGCGCGCCGAGGCGAGCGACCAATAGGCGACCTCCGTGTCGCGGATCAGGTCAAGGGCGTTGGCGCGCAAGGCCAGCCGGCTGCGGAGCGCGGACTGCCGGGCGGAGATCAGCCCGCTGAGATTCACCGCCCGCCAGCCGCCGGCGAGCAACGGCTGCGTGTAAGCCAGGTTGGTGCTGAGGCCGTAAGACGACTCCCCGCCGAAAGACCCGCTGTCCGCCCACGTCCGGGTGAGCCCCGTGCCCGCGGAAAGGGTGCCGCCCCAGCTATACCTCTGGCTGAGGCTGAGGCTCGAAGCATGGACGCGGTCCGCCGGGGTGCCGCCGAGGATGTCCGCCGACGTGCGCTGACCGCTCAGGCGGTTGCTCCAGGCGAAGGTCGGGTCAAACACCGACAGGGAGACGTCGACCGCATCGAGCGAGCGGAGCGCCTCGAGGCGCGTGACCGCCAGACCGAGGTTGTGCAACAGCGTGCGATCGACCGCCTGGCGGAGCGTGAGGGTCGTCGCCGCGGGGGCGCTTGCCGCGACGGGCGCCGGCACGACCGCGTCAGCGGCGAGCAAGGTCGCCGAAGACAGGAAGGCCATGGTGAGCGCGAGCCGCATCTGGTCAGGGGTAAGTACCTATTATGGAGGGGTTTGTTCCCTGCGTAAAGCAAAGCGGCGCGCCTTTCGGCGCGCCGCGGAGGAGAAACCGCCGAAGGATGTTACTTCGCCTTGGCGATCTCGACGAGCTCGACCTCGAATTCGAGGACGGACTTGCCGGGGATCGGGCCCTGGCCCTGGTCGCCGTAGGCGATGGAGGAAGGGCAATAGAGGACGATCTTGCCGCCGACGCCGATGAGCTGGACGCCTTCGGTCCAAGCCGGGATGACGCCGCTGAGGGGGAACTCCGTCGGCTCGTTGTTACGGGACTTGGTCGAGTCGAAGACCTTGCCGTCGACCAGCTTGCCTTCGTAGCGGCACTTCACGGTGGAAGCGGCGGTCGGCTTCACGTCGGAACCCGGGGCGAGGATCTTGTAGCGCAGGCCCGAGGCCGTCTTGGTCACCGACTTATCGGCGTCGATCTTGGCGAGGAAGTCGTCGTTCTGCTTGCCCCACTTGCCGGCCTTGGCGTTGACGCGGGCCTGGAACATCGCGTCGGCGCCTTCGCCGAGCTCGACGGGGTCGAACTGGGGCTTCTCGCCGTTGAGCACCTGGCGGACGCCGGCGAGGAAGAGCTCGATCTCTTCGGCGGTGAGCTCGAGCTGCGAGTTCACCTGCGGCATGGGGGATTGGCTGGCGATGGAGTAGCCAAGCATGGTCCAGGCCTGTTTGACCTGTTCGGGAGTGAGGGATTTCACGATTTTTGCGGGGGGAGGAGTGACGGGGGCGGGCGCGGCGGCCTTAGGCTCGTCGGCGGCTTGGAGAGAAGCGACGGCGACGGCCAGCGCGGCGAGGACGGGGTATTTCATGTGGGAGATAGGTTCGTACCCCATTCAGGCCTTCGGGGGAAGCACCTTTGCGTGTTCCTGCAGGGAGCAGACCGTGAGGGGATGCGCGCGCATCGAGCGGATGCCGAGGATGGCCGCGTGCGCCGCGTTGAGCGTGGAAGCCATGTAGACGCCCCGGAGGACGGCTTCGGCCCGCATCGCGTTCTCATCCTTGCGCGGCAGCATGCCGGCGGCGGTGTTCACGATCATCTGCAGCTGGCCGTTCTTGAGGAGGTCGAGCGCGTTGGGGCGGGCGCCTTCCGAGATCTTCCCGAGCTTGGTGACCTTGATGCCGGCGGCTTCGATGGCCGCGGCGGTCCCGCTGGTGGAGTAGAGATTGAAACCGAGGGCGGCCAGGTCGCGGGCGGCGGCCACGGCGCCGTCCTTGTCGCGGTCCTTGACGGAGAGGAAGGCGTTGCCGGCGACCGGCAGCGCGGGCTGCGCGGCCATCTGCGCCTTCGCGTAGGCCATCCCGAGATCGTCGTCGCAGCCCATCACCTCGCCCGTCGAACGCATTTCCGGCGAGAGCGCCACGGGGGCGCCGGGGAAGCGGCTGAAGGGGAAGACGGACTCCTTGACGGACCAGTAAGGGGGACGGATCTCGCGCGTGAAGCCGAGGTCCTTGAGCTTGGCGCCCAGCATGCAGAGCGAGGCGAGCTTCGCGAGCGGCACCCCGATGGCCTTGGAGACGAACGGGATCGTGCGCGAGGCGCGCGGATTGACCTCCAGCATGAAGACGATGCCGTCCTTGATCGCGAACTGGATGTTCATCAGGCCGACGACCTTGAGGCGCTTGGCGAGCGCGTGGGTGATGCGGCGGACTTCGTCGACCAGCGCGGGCGAGAGGGAATGCGGAGGCAGCACCATGCCGGCGTCGCCGGAGTGCACGCCCGCGTGCTCGATGTGCTCGAGCATCCCGCCGATCACGGTGGTCTCGCCGTCGGAGATGGCGTCGACGTCGAGCTCGATGGCGTCTTCGAGGAACTTGTCGAGCAGCACGGGCTTGCCCGGAGCGACGTCGAAAGCCTCGCGGACGACCGACTTCAGCTCGTCCATCCCGTAGACGATGAACATCCCGCGTCCGCCCAGGACGAAGGAAGGCCGGAGCAGGACGGGGAAGCCGATCTCTTCGGCGGCGCGGCAGGCCTCGTCGGCCGAGAGCGCGGTCTTGTTCACGGGCTGGCGGATGCCCAGCTCGATGAGGATGTCCTTGAACTGCTGGCGGTCCTCGGCGAGCGCGATGCTCGCGGGCGAGGTGCCCACCACCGTCACGCCGGCGGCCTCGAGGTCGGCGGCGAGGTTGAGCGGGGTCTGGCCGCCGAACTGCACGATGGCGCCGACGCATTGCTCGGTGCGGTAGATCTCGAGGATGTCCTCGAGGGTGAGCGGCTCGAAGTAGAGGCGGTCGGAGGTGTCGTAGTCGGTCGAGACGGTCTCCGGATTGGAGTTCACCATCACGGTCTCGTAGCCGGCGGCGCGCAGGGCGTAGGAGGCGTGGACGCAGCAGTAGTCGAACTCGATGCCCTGGCCGATGCGGTTCGGGCCGCCGCCGAGGATCATCACCTTCTTCTTGGAGGAAGGACGGACCTCGGACTCGTCGCCGTAGGTGGAATAGAAGTAGGGCGTGAAGGATTCGAATTCCGCGGCGCAGGTGTCGACGAGGCGGAAGACCGTCCTGATGCCGGCGGCGTTGCGCTTCGCATGGACGTCGGCCGGCGCCAGGCCGGTCGCGTGGGCGATCTGGCGGTCGGCGAAGCCGGCTTCCTTGGCCTGGCGGAGGAGGTCGGTCCCGACGGACTTGCCGGCGGCCTTGAGCGCGAGCTCCAGGTCGACGAGTCCGCGGAGCTGACGCAGGAACCACGGGTCGATCTTGGAGAGGTCGAAGATCTCCTTCTCGGTGAGGCCCGCGAGCATGGCGTAGCGCACGAAGAACGGACGCTCGGGATTGGGCCGGGCGAGGCGGGCGCGGATCTCGGTGAGGTCGGCGAAGGCCGCGTCGCCGAACTTGCCGCCGCAGCCGAAGCCCCAGGCGCCGATCTCCAGCGAGCGGAGGGCCTTCTGGAAGGACTCCTTGAAGGTGCGACCGATGGCCATCGCCTCGCCGACCGACTTCATGGCCGAGGTCAGCGTGGTGTCGGCGCCGACGAACTTCTCGAAGGTGAAGCGGGGGATCTTGGTGACGACGTAGTCGATGGTCGGCTCGAAGCAGGCCGGGGTCGACTTGGTGATGTCGTTCTGGAGCTCGTCGAGCGAGTAGCCGACCGCGAGCT
>JBDLWC010000172.1:0-5443 GCA_039804485.1 Verrucomicrobiota bacterium | reverse complement strand
GCATGAGCCAATTTGCACCACCCCGAAGGCTAAAACAAGCGAGACATGGAAGCAGGCGGGGTTTCGCCCGTTTTTTCGGGACGGGCTGGACAACCCTGAGTCCTTTACCACGCTTGGACTCCTTCTCTCATGAACGCCCTCGAACAGCTTCGCCAACACACCAAAGTCGTCGCCGACACCGGCGACTTCGCCGCCATGAAGGCCTTCAAGCCTCTGGATGCCACGACCAACCCCAGCCTGATCCTCAAGGCCGTCCAGATGCCCGAGTATCAGGCGCTCCTCCAGAAGGCCGCCCAGGACAACAAGAGCAAGGGCGTCCAGGCCGCAGTCGACGCGCTCCTCATCTCCTTCGGCACCGAGATCCTCAAGATCGTCCCCGGCCGCGTCTCCACCGAAGTCGACGCCCGCCTGTCCTTCGACAAGACGGCCACGGTCGCCAAGGCCCGCGAGCTGATCGCCCTTTATAAGGCCGCCGGCATCCCCAAGGAGCGCATCCTCGTCAAGATGGCCTCCACCTGGGAAGGCATCCAGGCCGCCGCCGAACTCGAAAAGGAAGGCATCCGCTGCAATCTCACCCTGCTCTTCTCGTTCGCCCAGGCCGTCGCCTGCGCCGACGCCAAGGTCCAGCTGATCTCCCCGTTCGTCGGCCGCATCTACGACTGGCACAAGAAGGCCCAGGGCGCCAACTGGAACGAAGCCGCCTCTTCCGGCGCCAACGATCCCGGCGTCCAGTCCGTCCGCCGCATCTTCGCCTACTACAAGCGCAACGGCATCAAGACCGAAGTCATGGGCGCCTCCTTCCGTAATTGCGGCCAGATCAAGGCCCTCTGCGGTTGCGACCTCCTGACCATCGCCCCGAACCTCCTCGACGAGCTCTCCAAGGACTCCGCCGCCGTGCCCAAGGTGCTCGACGAAGCCGCCGCGAAGGCGGAAGGCGAAGCCGCCAAGGCCTGGGGTGAGAAGGAATTCCGCTGGCATCACAACGAAGACGCCATGGCCACGGAAAAGACCTCCGAGGGCATCCGCGCCTTCGCCGTCGACGGCAAGAAGCTCGACGACCTGGTCGCCAAAGCCATCGGCTGAACGGAGCGTCAGTCCTCCCAGCAAGGCCGGGCCGCAAGCCCGGCCTGCTTATTTGCGTCGCTGGCGTACAGCCTCGAAGAGGCAGATCGCCGCGGCATTGGAGACATTGAGCGAGTCTGACAGACCAGCCTGCGGGATCGAGATCTTCTCGTCCGCGCCCTTGAGCCAGAAATCGGTCAGGCCGTCTTTCTCCGACCCGAGCAGCAGCGCCACCGGGCCGCGGCAATCGACGTCCCAATAGGCCTTGGTCGCCGCCGGCGAGGTCGCGAGTGAACGCACGCCTTTGGCCTTCATCCAGGCGGCGGCTTCCTGCGAAGTGCAGACGGCGACCGGCATGGAGAAGAGCGCACCCTGCGAGGAACGGACGACGTTGGGGTTGAAGACGTCGGTGATCGGGTCGCAGACGATGAGCGCGTCGCAGCCGGCGGAGTCCGCCGTCCGGAGCAGGGCGCCGAGGTTGCCGGGCTTCTCCACCGATTCGGCGACCAGCAGCAGCGGGTTGGCCGAAGGCTTGAGCCGACCGAGCGAGCAGTCCCAGGTCTTGGCGACGCCGAGCAGCCCGTCAGGACCTTCGCGACCGCTGACCTTTTCGAAGGCGGAGACGCCCAGCTCGCAGCAGTCGACCCCGGCGGCCCGGGCGTTGGTCACGAGTTCGGCGGCCTCGGAGCCGCGGAACATCGAAGGGCAGAAATAAATCTCGAGGACCGCGACCTGACGCTCGATGGCCCGGGAGAGTTCGCGCAGGCCTTCGGCGATGAACAGACCGCGGGCTTCACGCTCGGCGCGGTCGCGCAGGCGGGCCAGCGCCTGCACGCGGGGATTCTGTCGGCTTTGGATGACCTCGTCGGACACGGTCGGAGTGAGCACCAAGGTCGGCCCCAGGGCAAGGATAGGCCTACGGGTGGGATAAGTCTCGACCTCCCCGCCCGGAGGCGGACTTTATCGCCATGTCCGAATTCGAGCCGCCTCAGTCCCGCAAACCCGACGCCTCCAAGTTCCGGCCCGGCAAGTTCGCCTACCATGAGGAGATCGAGGTCGAGATCGCCAGCCTGACGAACCTCGGCGAAGGCGTGGCCCGAGTCGACGGGTGGGTGGTCTTCATCGCCGGGGCCCTGGCGGGCGAGAAGGTCGTCGCCCGTATCTGGCACAACGCCGCCAACTTCTCGCGCGGCGACCTCGTCCGCGTCATCGTCCCCTCGCCCCACCGCGTCCAGCCCCGCTGCGACCTCTTCGGCGAATGCGGCGGCTGCCAGTACCAGAACCTCGCCTACCCGCAGCAGCTCGAATGGAAGCAGAAGCAGGTCGCGGAAGCCTTCGAAAGGCTCGGCGGCATCAAGACCAAGGTCGACCCCTGCCACCCTTCCCCGAAGCAGTACGGCTACCGCTCCAAGATCACGCCGCACTTCATGACCCCCCGCCGGGCGGACTTCCCGATCGGTTTCCTCGCCGCCGGGACCTCCCGCCGCGTGGTCGACGTGCCGAAGTGCCCCATCGCGACCGATGCGATCAACGCCGCCTACGCGCGCTCCCGCAAGGACATCAAGGCCAACCCCGGCCGCTTCGAACGCGGCGCCACCCTGCTCTTCCGCGACTGCGAAGAAGGCGTCGTCACCGATTCGCGCCAGGTCGTCACCGAGAAGGTCGGCGCGGTGCAGCTGAAGTTCCTCGCCGGCGAGTTCTTCCAGAACAATCCGTCCGTGCTCGAGCAGTTCGTCGGCCATGCCATCAGGCTCGCCCACGAGTCCGGCGCCAAGCACCTCGTCGACACCTACTGCGGCTCGGGCCTCTTCGCCCTGTCCGGCGCCCGGCTGTTCGATTCCGTCAACGGCATCGAGGTCAGCGCCGAGGCCGCGCGCAAGGCCGCCGAGAACGCCACGCTCAACCATCTCCTCAACTGCCGCTTCATCGCCGGCTCCGCCGAGTCGATCTTCAAGAAGCTGCCCGTCGAAGGGCATGAGTCCGCCGTGATCGTCGACCCGCCCCGCAAGGGCTGCGACGAGGCCTTCCTCGAGCAGCTGCACGCCTTCGCGCCGCGGCGCATCGTCTACGTCAGCTGCGCCCCGGACACCCAGGCCCGCGACATCAGATACCTCTGCGCCAAAGGCTGGAAGGTCGTCTCGGTCCGCCCGTTCGACCTCTTCCCCCAGACCCGCCACGTCGAGTGCATCGCGGCGCTGGAACGCGCCTAAGCGGCCCTTCAGGGCGCAAAAAAGGGGCGCCGCAAGGCGCCCCTTCTGCTTGGCCGGCCGGCCGGTTCAGGCCTGCGGCTTGGCGGCCTGCTCTTCCTCTTCCTCCGAACGCTCGACCTTCGAGATGCCGAGGAGGGATTCGCCGTCCTTGAGGCGCATGACCCGGACGCCCTTGGTGTTGCGACCCGCCGTGCAGCGGATGTCGGACACCTTGGTGCGGATGGACTGGCCGCCCTTGGTGAGGAGCATGACCTCGTCCTCTTCCTGGACGCTGAGGGCCCCGGCCACGCCGACCTCGGTGGAGATGGCGATGACGCCCTTGCCGCCGCGGGACTGCTTGCGGTAGACGGGCTCCTTGGTCTCGGGGTCGTCGAAGGGCGTGCGCTTGCCGATGCCGTCGATGCCGACGACGAGGAGCGTGCAGGCGGCGTCGACGACTTCCATCGCCTTCACCTGGTCGCCGCTGTCGAGGTTCATCCCGATCACGCCGGTGGTGTCGCGGCCCATGGAACGGACGTCGGACTCGTGGAAGCGGATGGACATGCCGGACTGCGAGATCATCACGACCTCGTTGTCGCCGTTGGTCAGCTTGGCCGCGATCAGGCGGTCGCCGTGCTCGATGTTGATGCCGATGATGCCGCCCTTGCGGTAGTTGGCGTACTTCGAGATCTCGGTCTTCTTGATCGTGCCGTTGGCGGTGCACATCATGAGGAACTTGCCCTCGTCGAAGTTCGAGACGCAGACCATCGCGGCCAGCTTCTCGTCGTCCTTGAGGTCGAGCAGGCGGGCGATCGACTTGCCGCGCGAGGCGCGGTTGGCTTCCTCGATCTCGTAGACCTTCTCCACGTAGACGCGGCCGTTGTTCATGAAGAACAGGATATGGTCATGCGTGTTGGCCGTGAAGAGGTGCTCGATGAAGTCGCTGTCCTCGTCGGACGCGGCCTTCGAGAGCTCGGCGCCCTTCGTGCCCTTGCCGCCGCGCTTCTGGAGACGGTACTGGGCGACCGGGGTGCGCTTGATGAAGCCGGCGTGCGAGACGGTGACCACGCAGCCTTCGTTGGCCACGATGTCTTCCATCGACAGGTCGCCTTCCTGGGCGGTGACCTTCGTCTTGCGGGGACCGATGTGCTTCTTGGCGGCGTCGCGGAGCTCCTTCTTGATGAGGGCGAGCAGCTTCGCCTCGCTGGAGAGGATGCCGCGGAGCTCCTCGACGAGCGCCATCAGTTCGCGGTATTCGGCCTCGATCTTGTCGCGCTCCAGGCCGGTGAGCTGGTAGAGGCGGAGGTCGAGGATGGCCACGGCCTGGCGCTCGCTGAGGCCGTACTTGGCCATCAGCTTCACGCGGGCCTCGTCGCGGTTGGACGCGGCGCGGATGATCTTCACGAAGTCGTCCAGGTTACGCAGGGCGATCTTGAAGCCTTCGAGGATATGGGCGCGGTCCTCGGCCTTGCGGAGGCGGAAGCGGGTGCGGCGGGTGACGACGTCGCGGCGGTGCTCGACGAAGCACTCGAGCAGCTCGCGGATGTTCATCTGCTTCGGGCGGCGCTTGTCGAGGGCCAGCAGGATGACGCCGAACGAGTTCTCGAAGTTCGTGTGCTTGTAGAGCTTGTTGATGACGACCTTCGGGTTCTCGTTGCGCTTGAGCTCGATGACCACGCGCGTGTTCTCGTCGGACTCGTCGCGGAGGTCGGAGACCTCGTCGAGGACCTTCTCGGAGCAGAGCTCGGCGATGTGCTTCACCAGGGAGGAGCGGTTGACGTTGTAGGGCAGCTCCGTGAGGACGATCTGCTCCTTGCCGTTCTTCATCTCCTCGGTGTGGGCGACGCCGCGGACGCGGATGATGCCGCGGCCGGTGCGGAGGTACTGCTTGATGCCTTCCTTGCCGTTGATGACGCCGCCGGTCGGGAAGTCCGGGCCGATGATGATCTTCTCGAGGTCTTCGACGGTGGCGCTGGGCTTGTCGATGATGAGGCAGGTGGCCTCGACGAGTTCGTTGAGGTTATGCGGCGGGATATTGGTCGTCATGCCGACCGCGATGCCGGTCGAACCGTTCATCAGCAGGTGGGGCAAGGCGCACGGCAGGACGGTCGGCTCGGTGGTCGACTCCTTGTAGTTCGGGGTGAAGTCGACCGTGTCCTCGTCGATGTCGGCGAGCAGCTCGGAGGAGATCT
>JBDLWC010000171.1:0-16037 GCA_039804485.1 Verrucomicrobiota bacterium | reverse complement strand
AACTTCGGCGAGATCGCCCAGATCTGGCGCGGCGGCTGCATCATCCGCGCGAGCTTCCTCCAGAAGATCACCGAAGCCTTCGCCAAGAAGCGCTCGTTGGACAACCTCCTCCTCGACCCGTACTTCAAGAAGACGGTCAAGAAGGCGCAGAAGAACTGGCGCAAGGTCATCGCCCTCGCGGTGAAGCACGGCATCCCGGTGCCGACCCTCGGCTCGGCCCTCTCGTACTTCGACTCGTACCGCACCGAAGACCTCCCGCAGAACCTGCTCCAGGGTCAGCGCGACTTCTTCGGCGCCCACACCTACGAGCGCAAGGACAAGCCCCGCGGCGAGTTCTTCCATATCGACTGGCCGGATCCCAAGCGCCCGCAGATCAAGGCCTGAGCGCCTTGACGGGAAACAGGAAGGGCGTCCGCGAGGACGCCCTTCTTCTTTGGCGGGTCACTTCGCGGCCCAACCGCCGCCCGTGGCCGCGGCGAGGCGGACGGCGACCTGCCGGCGCTCCCAGACGACCATCGAAAGCGTGCGCGCGGCCAAGGCCTCGTCGCGACGCGCCAGCGTGAGCTCGTTCTCGCTCGCGAGGCCCGCCTTGTGGCGGCTCTCGGCGTTGACGAGACGGACCCGCACCGCCGCGAGCACGCGGGCGGTGAGCTCCTCCTGACGGGCGAGCTCGCGGAGATCCGCCAGAGCGTCCTCGACCTCGCGGAAAGCCCCGAGCACGGCCTTCGTCCATTCGGCGGCGGAACCGTCAATGCGCGCGCGCGCGGCCTCGAGGTTGGCCTTGCGGCGACCCGCGTCGAAGATCGGCAGATCGACGGAAGGCGCGAGGCTCCAGAAGCCCGCGGCGCCTTGACCGATGCGCGCAGCGGGATCGGCCTGCCAGCCGGCCTGGCCGGTGAGCGTGACAGAGGGATAGAAGTCGGCGCGGGCCGCGCCCTCGCGGGCGACGGCGGCATCGAGCCGCGCGGCGGCGGCGGCGAGGTCGGGGCGACGCAGCAGGAGCTCCGAAGGCACGCCGGCGCCGAAGCCCGGCATGGCGGCGGCGCCTTGGGCGGCCGGCAAGGTCTCGCCAGGCGCGGCGCCGATGAGCGCGCGCAGAGCGTTCTCGGCGGCGGCGACGCGACGGCGGCCGAGGCCTTCGTCGACCTTGGCCTGGGCGGCGGCGAGGCGCGCGGAGGAAAGCGGGTCGGAATCGATCAGGCCGGCGGCGACGCGCTTCTCGATGAGCTCCATCTCGCGGAGCCGCGTGGCGAATTCGGCCTCGAGCAAGGCGAGCTGCTCGCGGGCGCCGCGCACGGCGAACCACTGGCGCGCGACTTCGGCGGACAAGGCGAGGTCGGCCTGCTCGGTCGTGAACCGCGCGGCGCGGACGTCGGCCTCGGCGGCCTGCGACTTCGCGGCCTCGCGTCCCCAGACGTCGAGCTCCCACGAGACCTTCGCGGCGACGGCGGTGACATCGGTACGACGCGGGATGCCGGGCGGGAAGCGGCCGTTGGCCACGGAGATGCGGGAAGCCTCCTGGCCGGCGGCGAGGGAGATCGCGGGCTGGTCGCCGGCGTCCGCGGCGCGGAGCAAGGCGACCGCCTCGCGCTGGCGGGCGCGGGCGAGCGCGAGGTCCGGGCTGCCCTTGCGGGCGCGGGCGAGCAGTTCCAGCAACGCGGGGTCCTGGAAGGCGTCCGCCCACTTCGCGTCGGCGGCGACGCCGGCCTCCGAGAACGTCGCAGGCGCGGCGGGCGCGACCGGCTTGGCCGACGGGTCGTGCGCGCAGCCCGCGAGCGCGAGCGCGGCGAGCAGGAAGGTCTTATTTGCCCGGCGCATGGTGCGAGGCGTCGATATAGACGTCCATCTGCTGGCCGACGAAGAGCGCGCGGCCGGCGGGGCGGTCGAACTGGTAGATGACCTGGAGCACGCGGGTGTCGACGCGTTCGACGCTGGCGCCGGTGAGCGAGCTCTTCGGGATGACGAAGGGCTCGATGCGGACGAACTTCAGCGCGATGGAACGGTCCTTGCCGCCCGCGAGCGTGCTCTCGCCCTTCAGGTAGCCCTTGGCGGGCAGGCCCTCGCGCATGCGCGTGGCGAGCTGCTCGTCGACGTCGCACCGGATCTGCAGGCGGGTGATGTCGCCCAGGACGACCGGCGCCTTGGCGCCGGCGGTGACGAATTCGCCGGCGCGGACGCCGACCTGGAGGACCGTCGCGTCGATCGGCGAACGCAGCACGAGCCGGTCGAGGAGCACCGTGGTCTGATCGAGCTGGGCCTTGGCCAGCGCCAGTTTGGCCAGCGCCTCCTTGGCCGCCGTCTGGTAGCCGAGCAGGTCGGCGGGCGAGACCGCGCCGCTGTCCTTGATCCCTTCCCAGCGGCGGGCGGCGTCGGCCGCGCGTTCCGCGGCGGCGGCCGCGGCTTCGACGGCGGCGGCCTGGACGGCTTGCTGGGCGCGGAGATCGCGGTCGTCGAGGGCGAGCAAGGGGTCGCCGGCCTTCACCTTGTCCCACACCTTGACGTGGACCTTGGCGACGGTGCCGGAAGTCGGCGAACCGAGGAGCGTGTTCTCGGCCACGGCCTCGATGAGTCCGGCCGCGGCGATGAGGCCGTCCTTGTCGCGGGTCGCGGGCTCATAGGGCGGCGGCTTGACCGGCATCTCATCGGCGGTGCCGCGGGTGAGCTGGAGGGCGGCCAAGGCGCCCGCGAGCGCGAGCGCGAAAAGCAGGGTGCGTTTTTTGAACATAAGGGGCGTCTAGAGTTGGGTGGTGTCGAGCAGCTTCGGGTCGTCGACCACGCGGCTGATGCGGCCGTCTTCCATCTCCGCGATGCGGTCGGCGAAACGGAAGATGCGGTGGTCGTGCGTCACGACCACGACGCAGCGTTCGGGCGATCGGGAGAGGTCGCGGACCATCTGCATGATCTGCGCGCCGGTGTCCTTGTCCAAGGCCGAGGTCGGTTCGTCGCAGATGAGGAGCGGCGGCTCGTGGACCAAGGCGCGGGCGATCGCCACGCGCTGCTGCTGCCCGCCCGAGAGCGCGTTGGGCCGTCCTTCCTCGCGGCCCTTGAGGCCCACCTTGTCGATGATGGCCCGGGCGCGCTCGCGCGCTTCGTCGTAAGGACGTCCCTGGATCAGCAGGGGCACCATCACGTTCTCTTCGACGGACAAGGTGGGGATGAGGTTGAAGGACTGGAAGACGAAGCCGAGGTTCTCGCGGCGGAAGCTCGTGAGCGCCTCCTGGCCGAGGCCGTCGAGGCGGCGGCCGAAGACCTCGATGGTCCCCGCCTGCGGCGTGAGCGTGCCGGCGATGACCGAGAGCAGCGTCGTCTTGCCGCAGCCGGACGGACCGACGAGCATGATGAGTTCGCCGCGGCGGGCCTCGAAGTCGGCCTGCTTGAGCGCGACGACGCGGTTCTCGGGCGTGCCGAAGAACATGTCGACGCCGAGGGCGCGGACGGCGACGGTGTGGGCTTGGTGGCTCATCCGCGGAAGACGGAGGCGGCGTCGACGCGCGACACCTTGATGATGCCGATCAGGGCGGAGACGAAGCTGATGCCCAGGACGAGGGCGAACGTCGCCCAGAGGATCTGCGGGAACATCACGAAGGGCGGCATGCCCTTCTCGATCATCACCCGGCCGATGGCCTGCGCCATCCCGGCGCCGAGGCCGAAGCCGATGAGCCCGGCGGTGAAGGCCTGCACGAAAAGCATGCGGGCGATGACGCCCATCCCCGCGCCCATGGCCTTGATGGCGGCGAAATATTTCAGGTTCTCGAGCACGAAGGAGTAGAACGTCTGGCCGGAGATCGCGATGCCGACGAAGAGGCCCAGCAGCACCGCCGTGCCGAAGGAGAACGGGATGCCGGTGTTGGTCCAGAACCACCAGAAGGTGTTCCGGGCGAGGCTGCGCTCGCCCCAGCTCCAGATCACCGTGTCCGACGTCCAGGCCTTGAGCCCGGTGTCGCGCTCGATGCGCTCGCAGAGCTCGGCGGGCGGGACGCCCTTCTGGGGCTCGACGAGCATGAAGCTCAGCGTGCGGCGGGCGCCGAGCGTGTAGCCCTTGGCGCGGTCATAGGTCGTGTAGACGAACGGCCCGCCCGTGAAGGCGCGGCGCACTTTGCAGATGCCGACGATGCGCGCCTGGATGTCGTTGACCTCGAAGGTGTCGCCGACCTTGAGCGGCGTGTTCCGGGGCTTGCCGTCCGGGCCGACGCCCATGCGGCCCATCAGGGCCGCTCCCCATTCGTCGACGATGACGGTGTCCGGCAGGCGGAGGTCCTCGATGCGCCCCTGGGTCAGCACCGCGGGCGCGCCGGCGAAGGTGTCGGCGTCGATGCCGACCAGCGTGATCAGCTTGAAGTTGCCGTCCTGCATGCGCGCCTGGACGAACGACGTGTGCAGCGGGGCGGCCCAGGCGACGCCGTCGACGGAGCGGACGCGGCCGAGATCGGTGTCCCGGAGCGGTTTGGCGTCGTTGACCTGCTCGACCATCGGGTCGCTGACCCAGACCTGGGCGCGCACGTTGACCATCGGCGTGTAGGTCCAGCTCATGATCCCGAAGAAGACCGAGCTCTGCTGGGCCATCAGGAGCGCCGAGAAGGCCAGGCCGCACAGGAGCATCGCGAGCTTGGCGCGGTCTCCGAAGAGCATGTTGAGGGCGAGGCGATACATCGGACGAAGGCAGTGTCACGCCAACAAGCCTTGCGTCAATGGGAAGTCAAACGGCCCGGACGATGTCCGGGCCGTCGTGACCGAAACGTGACCGGAGCGCTTACTGGGCGACCGGAGCGGCGGCGCCGACCTTGAACATCAGCGTGCTCTTGAAGAAGTCCGGACCCCAGGAGGCGTTGACGGACCAGGCGGCGACGAGAAGGACGAGGGCGATCGAGAAACAGCGGACGACCTTGGCCTTGTCCTCGCTCTTGGCCGAGGCATGGAGGAGGCCGACCGCGCCGAGGGCGAAGATCGGGTGGAACCAGGAAATCGGCTTGGGGGTATAGAACAGGGCGACGATGCCGACGACGAGGTTGATGTCGACGAGGACGGCGACGATGCGCTGCAGGACAGGCTTGGGACCCTTGGTCAGCGCCACGACGATGACGGCCAGGATGAGGACGAGGAGGAGGGAGCCGTAGTGCTTATGGGCGGTGAGGAGCGGGGACATGACCCCACCTTGGGCCGCCCCCGGACCGATTCAAGCCTGCGTACGCCTATTTAGCGGTCCTCCGGCAGGACGGTGCGGAAAAGCCAGGCGGCGAGACCCGCGCCGGCGAACTGCGCGGCGATGTCGCCGGCGACCCGCGGCGCCACCTTGGCGAGCAGCAACGATTCCGTGACGAGGGCTTTGGCGCCGACGGTGTCGTCGAACAAGGCCTCGACCCAGCCGCGGCAGGCGGTCAGCAGCGAGGTAAGCGGGTTCACCAGCGGGGCCAGCTCCGCGAAGGCGCCCACGACGCCGAGCCAGGCGAGCCCGATCGCCAGCCCGAAATAACTGTTGCCGGCGGTGCGGCGCGAGGTGGCCACGACCAACACGACGGCCGCCAGCAGGAACGAGCCGAGGCCCTCCGAGACCACGCTCGCGAGCATCCCCTCGTAGGGCGACAGGGCGAGGTTATCGAGCGCTTCCTTCGCCCGCTCCGGGGAGGATTCCTGCAAGAGGCAGGCGGTCAGCAGCGCGGCGCCGCCGGCGGCCAGCTGCACGGCGACATAAAGCCAGAGCGCGCCGGTGCCCAGGCGTCCGCGCAGGCGGAAGGCCAGCGAGACGGCGGGGTTGAAATGCGGGAAGGCGACGGGCGTCGCGCAATACACCAGAGCCGCGAGCAGCGCCGCGACCGTCAGCGGATTCGCGCCCAGCAAGGCGGCGAGACAGAGGAAGAAGACGCCGACCGCTTCAAGGATGAGCTTATTTCGCATGAGTCGTGGGAACGCGGGCGCGATCGGCGAGCCAGCCCTCGCTGAAGATCGCCATGTCGTCGGAGCCGGGGAGACGGCGGTAGCGGAACTTCATCTCGCGGGCGGCCTCCTCCTGGGCGGCGAGCAGCGCGACGAGGGTCCCGTGCAGCGGCGTCTTCTGGTTGCGGTCGTCGACGAGCCAGAAGCCGGCCTGACGTCCGTCGACCACCTCGTTGTTGTAATACTGCCAGTACAGGACCAGCGCCGGACGCCACGCGAGCAACTTGCCCAGCAGCTCGCGGTTGCGGCGCTCATGCTGGACGCCGTCGGCGCCGCAGGCCTGCCACGAAAGCCCGCACTCGCCGATGAAGACGCGCTTGGGCGGAAGGCCGGGCTTGGGCGTGAGCTGCGCGTTGACGTAATCCAGCGTCGCTCTGACCTCTTCGGCCGGGAGCAGCTGGCAGTCATAGGCGGAGTAGGAGACGAAATCGGCTTTGATCTTGGGGAGCACCGCGTTGACCATGCGACGGCGGCCGTCCTTCATCGCGTCGCGCACGCGGTTGACCTCGGCGTAGGTGAAGACGCGGCATTTGGCGTAAGGCACTTCGGCGCGCGCGTCGTCGACGGCCTTCTGCCGCACGTTGAGCCACTCGATCATCGCCTCGCACCGCTCGGCGGGCGCGTCTTTCTTCACGTCCCGGTCCGGCAGGAGATACCAGTCCCCTTCCCAGTGTCCGAGGAAGAAGGATTTTCCGGCGGTGTCATAGCGCGTGAGGAGATCCTTGGCGAAGAGGTACGTCGCGTTGTATTCGCGGCGCTTCATCTCGGGCGTGAGCCCGCCGGCCCAGGCCGCGTTCGAGCGATACCAGAGCACGTAGTGCGTGAACGGCATCGCGATGTAAGGCGTCAGCTGCCCGCCGGCGACCGCGTTGATCTTGAGGATACGCGAGCCCATCTCGCTGATGCCCTTGGCCGCCTCGAGCACCGCCTCGTCCTTGGTGAACTTGTAGGCCGGGGCGAACGCCTGCGTGCCGACGACCTGCGGGAACGCGTCGGGCAAGGTCGGCACCGCGGGGAGCGGCGTCATCTCGAACTGCTGCGTGGGCCGCTTCTTCGCCTGGGCGGACAGCGCGAGCGGGGCGAGCAGGAGAACTCCCAGAAGGAGACGGGGAATTGAACTCATGGGGTGAACCTCAGTCCGAGGAACTTGAATTGTCCGTGAGCCGCCCGCTTCCTTCAAGCCCGTTCCCACCCACACCATGAGACCCACCCACGCCCTCCTCGCCGTCACGCTCCTCGCTGCCGGCCTCCACGCCCGACTCCTCGCCGCGCCCGCCGCGCCGGCCGAAGCGCCCGCCAGCGCGACGGCGGATCCCGACCACGCCCGGCTGGTCGCGGCCCGCAAGGCCGCGCACGACATCCCCGAAGTCGCGGCCGCGGAGCAGCAGGCCAAGGCCGACCGCGCCCTGTCGGCCAAGGCCTATGCGGACTACAAGTCGGCGCGGCAGCGTTCGCACGACTCGGAAGCCGCCTACCGCAAGGCCTTCGAAGCGGCCCTGGTCAAAGTCGACGCCGGCGCCCCGGGCCTGCAGGAGAAGGAGCGCGCGGCCTTCCGCGAACGGATGGCGAAGGCCCGCGCCGCCAAGAAAGCGGATGGCTCGAAAAAGGGCCGCAAAGACGAAGACCCCGACGAGGAGGACGAAGCCGGCGAATAAAGCGTCCGCTCCCGCGACCCGCCGTCAGGCGGGTCGCCTATGGGGCGAGCGCTTCGGCGAACGCGGCCCAGATCTCCTCGACCGGCTCGGCCCCGACGGAAACGCGCAGCAGGTCCGGATCGAGACCCGCGGCGCGGATCGACGCCCGACCCGCCTCCGTGGAGACCTCCTCGTAATGCGCCAGCCAGAGGAACGGCGCCGCCAAGGTGTGACGCAGACCGAAGCTAGGTCCTTTCACCACCGCCAGGCGATCGTAGACGCGACGCATGTCGGCGCGCAGCTCGACCGTGATGAGCGACCCTGCGCCCGCGCCCGGACGGGCGACCCGGCGATAGTGCGCCGACGTCGGGCCTTGATCCGCCACGCGCACGCGGGCGACGGCCGGATGAGCCGCGAGCCGCCGCGCGATCTCGGCGGCGTTGGCGGAAAAGAGCCGGGTCATCTCCTCCATCCGTCCGACCTGCGAGGCGAGCGCCCGCAGGTCCTCGGCGTGCAGCGGCTGGAGCCGCGCGCGCGCCGCCGCCAGCAAGGCCGCCGCATCGGGCCGGCCCGGATGCACCGCAAGCAGGCCGGCCATGACGTCGCCTTCCGAGCCGGCGTATTTCGTGAGGCTCGAGACGAGGATGTCCGCGTGAGGCAGGACGTCGACCGACGCGAGGCCGACGCTGCTCGGGTCGAGCAGGAGCTTCGCGCCATGACGGTCGCACAAGGCGCGCAGCGCGGGGATGTCCGCCGTCTCGAGCTGCGGGTTGTTCGGGACTTCGGTGAGGACGCCGGCGATGGCGCCGGCGGCGAGCAGGCGTTCGACCGCGGCGAGGTCGCGCACGTCCGCGACGAAGTGGTGCTCGGACGCGGGAGCCTTCTCGAGGAGCCGGGTCGAATCGACGTACAGCCAGCCGAGCTGGATCCAGCCCGTGCGACCGCGCGGACGCTGCACCGCGTCGACCGCGGCCATGCCGGCGTCGACGGCGGCCATGCCGGCGGAGGCGACGAGGATGTCCGCGGTCGCGACCCCGGCGAGATAAGGCGCGAGCGCCGCGCGGACGGTCCGCAGCGCCTCGGCGCCGTCGGTCGGCGGCTCGCCCGCGAGCCAGGCCTCGGCCTGGCGCGAGGAGATCAGCGCGCCCACGTGCTGCACCATCTTGGCGAGCCTGAGGGCCGCGTCGCCGGGCGGCGTCGTGAGCAGGGCCCAGTCGCCGACCTCGTCGAGCGACGTGACGGCAGCGCCGACCTGTTCGGCGAGCCGGCGGGCGACGGCCGCGTCGGCCAGCGGGAAAAGTTCTCCGGTCCGCCCGAGCCGGCGGGCCGCTTCCTCCGCGGCGCGGGCGACGAGCGCGTTGCGCACGAAGCGCGGATAGCCCGCGCGCAGCAACGTCCACACGCGCGGTTCCTTGCGCTCATAGCTCTCGACGTCGGCGAGCGTCGGCAGGCAGACCACCGTCGCGTGCGGCGAAGCGGGCACCGTGACGCCCAGCGCTGGAGAAAGCAGGGACACGCTCAGAGCCCGGCGACCGGCAGTTCGTTCTGCAGGATCTGCTCCAGGGATTGGCGGCGGCGGATCAGCGCGAAGCTGCCGTCGCGGCGCAGGAGCACCTCGGGCGCCTCCGGGAAGGAGTTGTAGTTCTTGGTGCTCATCCCCGCGCAGTAGGCGCCCGCGCCGCCGATGACGCAGAGATCGCCGACGGTCGCGGCCGGCAGGCGACGCGTCGCGAGCGTCTCGGGTTCGCCCGGCGCGCAGCTGATGAGGTCGCCTGATTCGCAGCAATGTCCCACGATCACATAATCGGCGACGGCGGACGTCGGGCGGGCCGGATAAAGGTGCGTCGGATGCTGGGAGCCGTACAACGAAGGGCGGAGCAGTTCGGTCATGCCCGTGTCGAGCTTGAGGAACTCGCGCTGTCCGGTGGACACGACGTCCTGGACGCGGGCCAGGACGGCGCCCGCGTTGGCGACGAGGAACGTGCCGGGCTCGATCTCCAGGCGGAGCCGGCGACCGTCGGCTTGGGCGAACTGCTCGAAGGCGACCTTGACGGGGGCCCCGACGACCTGCGGGTCGGTGCCCTTCTCCGTCGCGATGCGCGCGACCTTGTAGCCGCCGCCGAGATTCAAGGTGTGCGCTCCCGGGAAACGACGCACCAAGGCCAGGCTCGCCGCCGAGACTTCCTGCCAGACGACCGGGTCGCTGCCCGAGCCGATGTGCGTGTGGATCCGGACGACCTTCAGCCCATGCTCGCGGACGATGGCCTGGGCCTCGTCGACCCACTCGTGCCAGATACCGAACGAGGAGTCCGGACCGCCCACGTTCGTCTTGCCGTTGCCGCCCGAACCGCGGCCGGGGTTGAAGCGGAGGCCGATCTCGTGCCCGGGCAAGGCCTGGCCGATCCGGCGGAGCTGCTGGAGGGAGCACGCGTTGACGTGCGCTCCTTTATTAAGGAGGTCGACGAAATCGTCCGGCAGTTCCTGGGATGACAGGGAGATCCGGTCGGCGGGGACGCCGGCGTGCATCGCCCGACGGACCTCCCAGCCCGAACTGGCGTCGAAATGGAGCCCCTTGGCCGCGAACAGCTTGAGGATGGCCGCGTTAGGGCAGGCCTTCATCGCGAACCGGACGGTCAGCCCGAAGGCGTTCGGGAAGGCCAGCATGGCGTCGGCCTGGGCGGAAAGCGTGGCCTCGTCGTACACATAGCAAGGAGTGCCATGGGTGGCGGCGATCTGGAGGGCCGGAGCCGGAAGCAGGAAGCGATGGTTTTCCACGGGTGTGTTTCGGCGAGACTTTGGCAGGCCCGCCCTTCCCTTCCAGCCTTTTTGCGGATGATGACACCGCTTGCGTCCCCTCCCCTCGCCCCTTGGGATGGAGCTCGCCCAACCATGTCCGCACTCGAGACCATCGTCGCCGCCGCGACCCCGACCGGCCGCTCCGCCTTGGCCGTCGTCCGTGTCGACGGGCCGCTCGCCGCCGGCATCGCGACGGCGGCGTTGCGCCGCTCCGCGGCCCCGGCCGAGAAGACCTCGACGCTGGGGATCTGGCGCGACCTGTCCGGCGAGGCCGTCGATCAGGTCGTGGTGGTGCTCTGGCGCGCGGGGCGCTCCTTCACCGGCGGGGACTCGCTGGAGATCACCTGCCACGGCAACCCGCTGCTCGTGCGCCGGCTCACCGCGGATTGCCTGGCGCGCGGGGCGCGCCTCGCGGAGCCCGGCGAGTTCACGCGTCGCGCCTACCTCGCCGGACGGATCGACCTCACGCAGGCGGAAGCGGTGGCCGACCTGATCCACGCCAGCTCCGAACGGGCGCTCGCCTCCGCGCGCCGCCAGCTGGCGGGCGAACTCGGCCGGCTGGTCGCGCGGTGGACCGACGACACGTTGCAGATCCTCGCGGAACTCGAGGCGCACATCGATTTCCCGGAAGAGGACCTCCCGCCGGAGGATCCGCGCGGGCCCTCGGCCCGCTTGCTCGCGATCGCGTCAGAACTTTCCGCTTACGCGCGGACGGCCCAGCACGACGGCGCCCTCCGCGCCGGCCTGCGCGTCGCCGTGGTGGGCGCCCCCAACGCCGGCAAATCGAGCCTGCTCAACGCGCTCACCGGCGCGGACCGGGCGATCGTCAGCCCGGAGGCCGGCACCACGCGCGACTACCTGGAAGCGCCCGTCGCCGGGCTGCCGCTCGCGGTCACCGCGATCGACACCGCGGGCCTGCGCGAAGGCGGTTCCGACGTGGAGCACCTCGGCATGGCGCGCTCCCTGGAGCAGGCGCGCGGCGCCCACCTCCGGATCCTCGTCGTCGACGCCTCCGCGCCGCCCCCTGCCCTGCCGCCCGAGCTACTCGCGCTGCTCGACCCCGCGAGCACGCTCGTGGTCGCGAACAAGGCCGACCTGCCCGCGCACCCGGGCCAGGCCGGCTTCCTGCCGGACCTGACCAAGCTCTCCGCCTGCCTGCTGGATGGTCGCGACGCCGAGATCCTGCGGGCGCGGCTGGGCGCCTTCCTCGTGACGCAGGAAATCGCCCCGGGCGCGGAGGAGCTGGTCGTGAGCGTCCGCCACGCCGAAGCGCTGGCCCGCGCCGCCACGGCGCTGAACGAGGCCGCGGCCCAATTGAAGGCCCCCATCCAGACCGAGCTGGCGGCGGCCCAGGCGCGGCTGGCCCTGGACGCCCTGGGCGAGATTGTCGGACGCATTGATAATGAGCGTATGCTGGACAAGCTCTTCGCTTCCTTCTGCATAGGGAAGTGATTCCCTCCCGTGAGGGAGCGCCTATGCGACCTCACAAACAAATCCGCCTCGGGCCCGACCGCCCCTATGACGTCATCGTCTGCGGGGCCGGCCATGCAGGCGTGGAAGCCGCGCTCGCCGCCGCCCGCATGGGGGTGGACGTCCTCCTCCTGACCGGGAACGTCGACACCATCGCCCAGATGAGCTGCAACCCCGCCATCGGGGGCCAGGCCAAAGGGCACATCGTCCGCGAGATCGACGCCCTCGGGGGCGAGATGGGCCTGACCGCCGATGTCACCGGCATCCAGTTCCGGTTGCTGAATTCATCCAAAGGCCCGGCCGTCCAGGCCCCCCGGGCTCAGTGCGACAAGAAGGCGTACCAGTTCCGGATGAAGCACCTCTGCGAGCTGCAGGAGGGGCTGACCATCTTCCAAGCCCAGGTCACCGGGCTGATCTTCAAGGCCGGCGCCGTGGTCGGCGTGCAGACCAACCTCGACCTCGCCTTCCACGCCCGGACCGTCGTCGTCACCACGGGCACTTTCTTGCGCGGCCTGATGCATATCGGGGCTAATAAAACCGAAGGTGGTCGGCTGGGTGACTTTAGTGCTAAGTCATTGTCTAGCAGTTTCTTAGAGGCTGGCATTGAACTCCAAAGGCTTAAGACCGGCACCCCTCCGCGCATCCTCGGTTCCTCGATCGATTTCAGCAAGTGCGAGGAGCAACCCGGCGACGTCTCCCCTACCCTTTTTGCCTTCCACGACACCCGCCGTCAGGAGGATTTGTTCCACGTGGAACAAGCGGGCGAACGGCTCCCTGGATGGTCCCCCGGGAGCGATCAGGCCTCCTGCTGGATGACCGAGGCGACCTGCGCCACCGGCAAGATTGTCCAAGAGAATCTCCACCTCTCTCCCCTGTATGGGGGTGAGATCAGCGGAGTCGGCCCCCGCTACTGCCCTTCGATCGAGGACAAGTTCGTGAAGTTCTCGGATAAGGACACCCATAAGCTCTATCTGGAGCCCGAAGGCCGCCATACCGATGAATGGTATATCAATGGCCTCTCGACCTCCCTGCCCTTCACCGTCCAGCTGCAGATGCTGGCCTCCGTGCCTGGCTTGGAGCGCGCCGTGATGCTCCGGCCTGCGTACGCGGTAGAATACGACTTTGCGCCGCCCACCCAGCTCTACCCCACCCTTGAGTCGAAGAAAGTCGAGGGTTTGTTCTTCGCCGGACAGATCAATGGTACATCCGGATATGAGGAAGCGGCCGCCCAAGGCCTGGTCGCGGGGGTCAACGCTGCCTGCAAGGTCAAGGGACAGACCCCGATGGTCATTGGCCGCGATGAAGCCTATATCGGCGTCTTAATTGATGATTTGGTGACCAAAGGGACCCAAGAACCCTACCGGATGTTCACGAGCCGGGCCGAATTCCGCCTGCTTTTCAATCATGGGAGCGCTGAATTGCGCCTGAAAGACAAACTCCAGGAATTCGGCCTCGTACCCGCCGATCGCCTGGCTCGCATCCAGACCAAGGCCGAAAAAGTAGCCCATTGGATCGAATACTTGGAAAAGCTCGCCATTCCTGGCGGAATCGCCGGCGACGTCATTCGACGCAACTGGGATTCCACCCCGAAGGACCTGCCGCCGACATTCTTGGCCGAAGCACCCGAAGTTCAGTCCGAAGTCATGTACCGGGTCAAATACCGCGGCTACTTGGAGCGCGAAACGCGCAATGCCCGCAAGCTGCACGACTTAGACTCGTTTAAAGTCCCGGAAGGCTTTGATTTCTTGAAAGCCTATGGCTTGCGCATCGAGGCCCGCCAGAAACTCCACGCCATCCAGCCCAAGACACTGGGTCAAGCGAGCCGGATCAGCGGGGTTAATCCTGCCGATGTCTCACTTTTGATGGTCCTTTTCCGGAGCAAAGCCTGAGGCCAAGGGCAGGGCGGGCAGGGCACTTGTTCCACGTGGAACAGGGTAGGTTAAGATTGCGGCCACTCCAGGTGACGTTCGTGTTTCTTTGTTACATAAGATGATGTTAATCAATTACTTGTGTTGATACATCCCCTACGTCACCTGTTCGTCCCATTCGTCACCTAACTCTGGCGCAAGCTCCATGGGTGCACTTAAGGTGGGGGATACCTTTATGGACGCCGAACACCTGAAACGCATCCTGATCGTCGACGACGAAGCCGACGTGACCGAGCTCTTGGATTACAAGTTCAAGCAGGCAGGCTACGCCATCCGGACCCTGAACGACCCGCTGCGCGCCATCGGCCTGGCCCGCGATTTTCGTCCCGACCTGATCATCCTCGACGTGATGATGCCCGAACTGACCGGCGTGCAGCTGCTGCGCATGGTCCGGGCGGACGCGCTCCTCCAGGACACGCCGGTGATCTTCCTGACGGCGAAGGGCGAGACGGCGGACAAAGTGCGCGGCCTGGAATCGGGCGCCGATGATTATGTGACGAAGCCGTTCGACGCCCGCGAGCTGATGCTCCGGGCGCAGGCTTTGCTGCGCCGCGCCAAATCGGCCGCCGCCAAACCTTCGACGCGCCTCGCCGCCGGCGCCCTGATGCTGGACATCGAACGCCATGAAGTGACCGCGGCCGGCAAGGTCGTGGAGCTGACGGCCACCGAATTCAAGCTGCTCCGGATGCTGCTGGAGCGGAAGGGCAGGGTGCAGTCGCGCGAAGAACTCCTCGCCGATGTCTGGAATTATTCGCCCGACCTCGAGACGCGCACCGTCGACACGCATGTCCGCCGCCTGCGCGAGAAACTCGGGCCGGCGGGCGACGTGATCGACACGGTGCGCGGCGTCGGCTACCGCGTGACGGGCTGAACCGCTTTGCGCTGGCGAAGAAGTCGTCGCGCGGCAGAATCACGACGTGATGAACTGGCTTCCCTGGATGCTCCTGCTCGCGCTCGGCGCGGCGCATCTGTGGGCCTTCGCGGAACTCGCGGCCAACCTGCGCTGGGCGCGGCGGGCGCTCCGCGGCGACGGGGCGCTGCCGCGCCCGCGCGGATGGCTGGTGCGCATGCTGCGCCTGGAAGAACTTTTCGCGGCCATCGAACATCGGGCCGCCGACGAGGACGAGCACCGCGCCGCCGCCGGCCGGCGCATGGAAGCCTTGCTCGCTCCGCTGACGGACGCGGTCCTCGTCGTCGACGCCCAGGACCGCCTGCGCCTCGCGAACCCCGCGGCCGCCGCGCTCTTCGGGCTCACGGACGGCGACGTGGGCGGACCGGTCGTGCCCTTGGTCCGCAGCGCCGATTTCATCGAGCTCGTGCGGCGCGTCCGCGCGCAGGGCGACGCGCGCGCGACCATCCTGCTGAACCGGGCGCCTTTGTCCGACATCTGGATCCAGGCCGCGGGCGCGCGTACGGACCCGGAGGCTTTCGGCGAAGAGGCCGCCATCTTCGTGCTCGCCGATGTCACCGCGCTCAAGCGGCTGCAGGCGATGGAACGCGACTTCGTCACCAACGTCTCGCATGACCTGCGCACGCCGGTGACCATCCTCCGCGGCTACGCGGAGACGCTCGCGGAAGACCAGGCGACCATGTCGCCGGAAGACCGCGCCCGCTTCACCCAGAAGATCGTGGGCTCCGTCGGCCGCCTCCAGAGCCTGGTGGAAGGCCTGCTCGCCTTGGCCAGCCTCGAGACTTCCCAGGAGATCCGGCGCGAGCCCGGCGCCCTGCATCTCGCCGCCCGGGAGGTCGCCGAAGAATTCGGGCCGCGCTGCAAGGCGGCGGGGGTCTCGCTGGAGTTACGGCTCGAAGCCAAGGAGGGCGGCCTGGCCGATCCGCTCCAGGCCCGCCGCCTGGTACAGAACCTCATCGACAACGCGCTCGCCCATGCGGCGGGCATGACGCGCCTGATCGTGGCCACGCGCGACCATCCGAAGGGGATCGAACTGAGCGTGGAAGACGATGGCGCCGGAGTGGCCGTCGCGGACCTCCCGCGCCTCTTCGACCGCTTCTACCGGACGGACAGATCGAGAAGGGCGGGCGGCAGCGGGCTGGGCCTGAGCATCGTCCGCCAAGTGGCCGAGCTCCATGGCGGCTCCGTCTCGGCCGAACCCGCGAAGCCGAAGGGCCTGCGCGTGGTCGTGATCCTGCCTGAGTCGGGAGAATGAAAAACCCGCCGGGTTTCGGCGGGTTTTAGCTCCAGTTTAAAGTGGAGCGCGCGACTGGACTTGAACCAGCAACAGCCACCTTGGCAAGGTGGTACTCTACCATTGAGCTACGC
>JBDLWC010000170.1:0-2507 GCA_039804485.1 Verrucomicrobiota bacterium | reverse complement strand
CCGATGGACAAGCTCACCAGCGAGTTCATCACCTTCGTGCTCTCGAAGCAGGGCCAGGAGATCGTGATCAAGGACGGCTACTTCCCGCTCCCGGCCGACGTCGCCGACGAAGGCCGCGCCTCGCTGAAATACTACAGCGCCGAATAAGCTTGGTCTCGAAATCACACCGCCGCCGCCACGCCCTCCGGGGTCGGCCTGCAAAGCGCGGCGGTGTGATCTCGGGTCCTCCCAGGCGGGGTCTCCCCGCCTTCCTTGTTATCCGGACCCGAGACACCTGACCGTCACCCGATGGAAACTTCCGACAAAAAAGCCGCCGCGCCCGACGACGCCCGTTTCACGGTGAGTCCGTGGACGCTGCGGGTCGACCGTTGGATGGGTCGGCTGATCCGTTTCGGCGGCATCGGCGTGGTGCTCGCGGTGCTCGGCATGCTGGCCTTCCTGATCTTCCAGGTCTTCCCGCTTTTCGTGGGGGCCAAGGTCGAGTCCGTCGCCGCGCTCGAGGTGCCGGCGGAGTCCGTCGCTTTCGGCGAGGACGAATACGGCGACTTCCCCTATGTCGTCCTGAACGACGGCCGGATCGTCTTCCAGCGCGCCCGCGACGGCGCCAAGCTCCTCGAGTGGTCCCCGTCCCTGAACGGTGTCCGCGTCTCGGCCGTCCGCGCCTATCCCCGGACCGGACTCGTCTTCCTCGGCCTTGCCGACGGCTCCGTCCAGGAGGTGCGTGTCGTCTACCGATCGACTTTCGATGCCGCCGGCAAGCGCGCCGTCGAACCCGTCGTCACCGCGCTCCCGCCCGTGGCCATCGGCCGGCCCGGCCTGCCTTGCGTCGATGTCTGGAACGCCAAGGGCCCGCTTTCCCGCCTGATGCTCGTCCGCCAGGAGGCCGACGGCAAACCGCTGCTCACCGCGGTCCGCCTGACGGAACGCAAGGGGCTCGGCGGCAAGGGCAAGGTCGTCGCCAGCGAGCCCTTCGTCGTGGCCGCCGACGCGGCCTCGGTCGACCAGGTGCTGCTGCCCTCCACCGCCGAGGCGATGCTCGTCATCGGTCGCTCCGGCGAGGTCCGGGCTTACGCCGATGACGGGACGCACTTCACGTTCCTGCAGTCTTTCATGCCTTTCAAGGAGGGCGCGGACCCGTCGATCGCGGCCGCCGGGCTGATCTTCGGCAACGTCTCCGTGGTGGTGGCCGACCGCTCCGGCGCCCAGCAGGTCTGGTCCATGTACCCGCAGAAGCAGGCCGATGGCCTGAGCCTGCGGCGCTGGGGCAAGATCCATGACGTCGAATCCCTGGCCGCCGCCGGCGAAGGCGTCTACGCCGCCGAGAGCAATAAGTGCTATCTGACCTCGGCCGGCGGCAAGCTGCAGCTGCGCAACATGACCACGGGATCGCTCCGCTGGGAAGGCGACGCTCCCGCCGGGAAGCTCCGGCAGGTCGCGTTCGGCGCCAACTACGATCGCTTCACCGCGCTCTGCGCCGACGGCAAGCTGCGCCGCTGGAGCATCGTCGACCACCACCCCGAATCCTCCTGGGGCGCCTTCTTCGGCAAGATCTGGTACGAAGGGGCCTCGGCGCCCGCTTATGCCTGGCAGTCGAGCGCGGGTTCGGACGAGTTCGAGGCCAAGTATTCCCTGGTCCCGCTGTTCTACGGCACCGTCAAGGGCACCTTCTACGCGCTGCTCTTCGCCTTGCCCATCGCCCTCACCGCGGCGGTCTACGTCTCCCAGTTCCTGCGCCCGGAATACCGCCAGATCGTCAAGCCGGTCATGGAGGTCATGGCCTCGCTTCCTTCGGTGGTGCTGGGCTTCCTGGCGGGTCTCTGGCTCGCGCCCCTTGTCGACCCGCGCCTGATCTCGATCTTCTGCGCGATCGGGGTCCTGGCGCCCGCGGCGATCTTCGCCGGCGTCCTCTGGTCTTCCTTGCCGCAGCGGCTCCGCCGTCAGGTGGCCCCGGGCATGGAGTTCCTCTGGCTGCTGCCGTTCCTGGCCCTCTGCGTCTGGGGCGCCTGGTCGGCCGGCCCGGCCGTCGAGGCGGCGTTCTTCACCGTGAAGGACTCCGCGTCCGGCCTCCCCATCGCGGACTTCCGCGAATGGTGGCGCCAGACCACGGGAGCCTCCTACGACTCGCGCAATTCGCTGGTCGTCGGTTTCGTCATGGGTTTCGCGGTCATCCCGATCGTCTTCACCATCGCCGAGGACGCGCTGTCCAACGTCCCGAACTCGCTCATCTCCGGCTCGCTCGCGCTGGGGGCCAGCCGCTGGCAGACCGTCTGGAGCGTCGTCGTCCCGACGGCCGTCTCGGGCATCGTCTCGGGCGTGATGATCGGTTTCGGCCGCGCCATCGGCGAGACGATGATCGTGGTGATGGCCACGGGCAATACGGCGGTGATGGACACCAATCCGTTCAGCGGCATGCGCACGCTTTCCGCGAACATCGCCGTCGAGCTGCCGGAGGCCGCCTCCGGGCATACCCACTACCGCGCGCTCTTCCTGGGCGCGTGCTGCCTCTT
>JBDLWC010000169.1:0-2569 GCA_039804485.1 Verrucomicrobiota bacterium | reverse complement strand
ATCGAGGTCCTCACGACGGAAGCAAAATAAAGGTAGGGACGGCTCTCCGAGCCGTCCGTTCGTCGTCAGATATTCGAGGGGCCTAAGGCTCAACGGCTGGCTCGGAGAGCCCGCCCACCCTCATGCTACCCAGAAACATCTGGGTCTTCCCCGTTTTTGATTTCCTAACCGCTAACCGCCAACCGCTACTACCCGTGGACGCGCTTACGCGTCCACCCACTTGCCCTTTTCCTTGATGAGGTCGACGAGTCTCTCGACGGCTTCTTCCTGGGGGATGTTGAACTTCACGGGGGTCTTGCCGACGTAGAGGTTGATCTTGCCGGGGGCGCCGCCGACGTAGCCGAAGTCGGCGTCGGCCATCTCGCCGGGTCCGTTCACGATGCAGCCCATGACGGCGATGGTGACGGACTTGAGGTGACCGGTACGTTCCTTGATCTTCAGGGTCGTCGACTGGATGTCGAAGAGGGTGCGGCCGCAGCTCGGGCAGGCGACGTATTCGGTCTTGGTCTGGCGCATGCGCGCGCCCTGCAGGATATCGTAGGCGAGGGTGAGCGACTTCGCGGACACGGTCGGCGTCTCGCACGAAAGGAAGTCGCCGTAGCCGTCCACGAGCAGGCCGCCGGCGAAGATCGAGGCTTCGAGCAGGCGCGACTGGAAGCCCTCGTCGAGGCGCACGGCGTTGGCGACCGTGGCGCGGAGCCAGAGCGGGGCCTTGAGCTTCGCCACGGCGGCGCCACGGACGAGCTCGCGATAGGTGCCCGTCGCGTGCAGGCCGTCCTGCGGCTGCGAGGACGTCAGGATGAGACGTCCGGCGGGGATCGCGGCGAGTTCCGAGGCGAGCGCGTCGAGCGTCGGGCCGTCGAGGTCGGCGGCGAGCACGGCGTCGTGCTGCGTGACCGCTTCGCCCCAGGCGCGGACTGCGGCCGCGTCGCCGCTGGCGAAGGTTTTCACGACCACCAGGCGGCTGCCGGAGCCGTCGAACGGGAAGTCGGCGGGAGCAAGGCTGGTCTCGACGAAGAGGGCCGGGACGGACTGGCCGAGGGCCTTGCGCAGCGAGCGGAGGCCGGCCGCGTGCGCGGGGTCGTCGAGGCGGACCAGCAGGCCTTCGGCGCGCACCTCGCGCTGGGCGGCGTGGGCGTCGAGGAGTTCCTTCGCCGCGGCCTGCCAGTCGGCGAGGCCGGCGACGCTGCGGACGATCACGCGAGGGACTTCGCCCGAGCCGGCGAGGCACTTCGGGGACAGCGCGATGGTCTCGGTCGCCCGGCGCGTGAACGAGAACGGGTCGGCCGGGTCGGCGGGCAGGCGGACGGACGAGGCCGCGCCCAGTCCGGCGAGGGCTTCGGCGCGACGGACGATCTCCCGGCAGACCGGGATCTCGTGCCAAGGGTCTTCGGTCAAGGACACGCGGACCGTGTCGCCGAGCCCGTCGGCGAGCAGCGAACCGATGCCGATCGCGGACTTGATGCGGGCGTCTTCGCCTTCGCCGGCCTCGGTCACGCCGAGGTGCAGCGGGTAGTCCATGCCGAGCTCGGCCATGCGCGCGGCGGCGAGACGATAGGCCTCGACCATCACCTTCGGGTTGGAGGACTTCATCGACAGCACCATGTCCTTGAAGCCATGGGATTCCGCGATGCGGATGAACTCGAGGGCGGATTCCACCATCCCGTTCGGCGAATCCCCGAAGCGGTTCATGATGCGGTCGGAGAGCGAGCCGTGGTTGGTGCCGATGCGGAGGGACCGGCCCAGCTCCTTGGCGCGGAGCACCAGCGGCGAGAAGGCCGCGTGCAGGCGTTCCAGTTCCTCGGCGTAGGCCGCGTCGGTGTATTCCAGCACCGCGAACTTCTTCTTGTCGGCGTAGTTGCCCGGATTCACGCGGACCTTCTCCACGTGTTCGACCGCTTCCATCGCGGCCGCCGGCAGGAAATGGATGTCGGCCACCAGCGGCTGGGAGAAGCCGGCGGCCCGGAAGCGCGCGCGGATGTCCTTCAGCGCGGCCGCCGCGGCCTTGTTCGGGGCCGTGATGCGGATGATCTCGCAGCCCGCCTCCGCGAGGCGGATGGCCTGCGCCACCGTGGCGGCGACGTCCTCCGTGTCCGAGGTCGTCATGGACTGCACCCGGATGGGGTTGTTGCCGCCCACGCCGACGCCGCCCACGTTCACGACGCGGGTGAGGCGGCGGATCGTGCGGTGGCGGGAAGGACAATAGTCCGAGGGCATGGGGTCATCTCAACCCCTTTGCCCGCGTCCGTCAACGAGCGTCAGAAATCCCAGCGGTGGGCCGAAGGCACCCACTGGTAGCCCTTGCGGCCGTTGGGGATGACCATGCCCAGGCCCGGCCAGGGGAGATGGAACCCGTAGGCCCGCTCCTTGGTCGCGGCGATCTCCGCGAAGACCTTCTTCCGGGTCGCGAGCGCGACCTCGGTGTGGTGGTCGAAGTCGATGAACCAATCCGGGTTCTCGAACATCAGCACGTGGTTATGGGCGAGGTCCGAGATGTGGAGCAGCGACTCGTTCTCCGACTTGATGCGGAAGATGGCATGCCCGTCCGTGTGGCCCGGGGCGGCGAGGA
>JBDLWC010000168.1:0-3726 GCA_039804485.1 Verrucomicrobiota bacterium | reverse complement strand
CCCGACCCACCCTGCCCTCGTGAGCACACCCTCCCTCGAAGAACTGAAATCCGTCGCCTTGGCCACCGCCATCGCCGCCGGCGAACTGCTCGCCGAGGGCGCCCAGATGAAGGTGAACGCTTCGACGGATGACGACGTGAAGATGCAGGCCGACGTCGACTCCGAGAATCTCGTCCGCGACCGGCTCAAGGCGACCGGCCTCCCGGTCATCGGCGAAGAACTCGGCGGCGACGCCTCCCTCTTCGACGGCGACGGCTTCTACTGGGTCGTCGACCCGCTCGACGGCACCTACAACTATCTCCGCCGCCAGCCCGCGACC
Organism: Verrucomicrobiota bacterium; assembly: GCA_039804485.1. Lineage (GTDB taxonomy): Bacteria > Verrucomicrobiota > Verrucomicrobiia > Opitutales > UBA953 > UBA953. Next base: position 3,407 of record JBDLWC010000168.1, on the reverse strand, counting down.
TGCGTCTCGCTCGGGCTGATGCGCGGCCAGGAACCCGTGCTGGGCGTCATCCATGATTTCACCGCGCGCAAGACCATCCTCGGCGTCGTCGGCGACGGCGCGTTCGTCAACGGCCGCCGCATCACGCCGGCCTGGGCGACCGACATCAAGGACGCCTGCATCATGACCGGCTTCCCGGCCGCGGCCGACAAGTCCGGCCCGGCCATGCGCCTCTTCATCGACCAAGTCGGCCGCTATAAGAAGATCCGGATGATCGGTTCGGCCGCGCTGGCGCTGGCCTACGTGGGCGAAGGGATCGCCGACACTTATTACGAATCAGGCACCAACCTGTGGGACGTCGCCGCCGGCCTGGCCATCATCAAGGCCGCAGGCGGGCGCTACCGCCTTGTCCCCACCGGAAAACGTCCCCTGAACTACGACCTCTGGGCTTCCGGCCGCGAGGACTGGATCCGCCAGGACGGCGCGCCTTAGGCGTGGACAATAAGCCGGCGGCGGCTAGCCTGCTGACGTGCTCCTCGCCCTGACCAATCCGATCAAAGAAGCCGTCATCAAGCATGCGGCGGTGAACTACGCCGAGAAGATCCTCGGCCAGGATTACGACACGATGGGCTTCTGGGTCGCCCTCACGATGGTGGCCGTCTACATCCCCCTGCTCGGGCGCCTGGCCGCCCAGCATTTCTTCGGCAAGGACGGCAGCTCCATCGGCATCGGCCTCACGGGCCTCGTCTCCGTCGGCCTGACCTTCGCGGCCATCTGCATGGCCGACACCAGCCTTTCCGGCTTCATCCCGAAGTCCGTGGAGGTCCTGGTCATCTCCCTGTGCACGGCGACGGTCGTGCTGCTGGTGACCAGCGCCGCCGCCCAGGTCCTCAGCATGGGCTTCGGCCCTTCGCTCGGCCTGCAGCTGATCTTCTGGAATATCGTCTTCCTCGCCCAGTTGGCCACGCGCTTCCTGATGGACTTCTGGAAGCACGTCTGAGCCGGCCGATGAAAGCGGTCCTGACCGCCCTCTGCTTCGCCCTGGCGGCCTTGGGCGCCGCCGAAGGCCCTCTGCACCCCTCCCTGGAGGGAAAGGTCGTCACGGGCTACCAAGGCTGGTTCCGGGCCGAAGGCGACGCCAGCGGTCTCGGCTGGGTCCATTACGGCCCGGGTAAGCGTCTGGCGGCTGACACGTGCAGTTTCGACGTCTGGCCGGACCTATCCGAACTGACCGCCGAAGAACGTCACCCTTCGCCCTTCAGGTTCGCCGACGGCCGCCCGGCCGACCTCTTCAGCAGCGCGCATCCTCTGACGGTCCGCCGCCACTTCCGCTGGATGCAGGATTACGGCATCGACGGCGCGATGCTCCAGCGTTTCGCGGTCGGCCTGGGCAAAGGCAGAAGTTCCGAGGCTTCGGACCTGGTCCTGCGCCACTGCGTCGAGGCCGCGGACGCCGAACGACGCTCGCTGACGCTGATGTACGACTTCTCCGGACTGAAGCCGGAGGATTTCCCGGCGGTCGTCGCGGATTGGAAGAAACTGTCCGCCGCAGGCCTGACCAAGCACCCCTGCTACCAGCATCACGCCGGCAAGCCCTTGGTCTCGCTCTGGGGCATCGGCTTCAAGGACCGGCCGGCGGCTTACGAAGCATGGGCGGCAGTGCTCCGCGAGCTGAAGACCTCCGGCGTGGCGATCATGCTGGGCGTACCGGCTTACTGGCGCGAAGGCCAGGCCGACGCCTTGAGCGGACCCGAACTCGCCGCCCTGCTTCGTCAGGCCGACATCATCAGTCCATGGTCGGTCGGGCGGTTCGGACGCCCTGAGGACGTCGCCGGCTTCGCCCGGAAGGTCTGGCAGCCCGACATGGAAGCCTGCGCCGCCAACCGCCAGCACTACCTGCCGGTCATCTTCCCGGGCTTCAGCTGGCGTAACCTCTCGGCCCTGCGCGGGAAGCAGGCCGCCCTCGACCAGATCCCGCGCCTGGGCGGTCGCTTTCTGTGGTCGCAGGCCGTCGCCGCCCGCCAGGCCGGCGCGCGCTCCCTGTACGTGGCGATGTTCGACGAGATCGACGAAGGCACGGCCATCATGAAGTGCGGCGGCCCGCGGCCGGCGGGGCATTTCGTGGACCTGTCCGATGTCCCGACCGACCACTACCTCTGGCTGAGCGGCCAGGCCGGGCGGATGCTGCGCGGAGAGATCCCCGCGAGCACCGACCTGCCGAAGCGTTGAACGACCTCAGCCCGTGGCCTGGAGGCCGGCGGCGATCGCGTTCAGCGACAGCAACATCTGCGGCAGGAGCGCATCGGCCTCCTTGCGGTCGCCATCGGCGACCTTCTTGCGCCAATCCTTGAGGAGGGCGACCTGCTGTTCGTGCAGGAGGTCGATGGCGGCCTCGCGCAGGGCGATGACCTTGCGCAGGCGAGGACGACCTTCGCTGAGCTTGGAGCCGGAGAGCTCGTCGAGCATCTTGCGGGTAAGGTTGTGCTCGGCGAGGATGCGGTTGAGGAAGGTCGCGCGGAGCTTCTTGTCCGTCACCAGGGCGCCGTAGAGCTTCATCATGCTGCGATTCGAGGCGAGGACGCTGGTCGAGGCGTTCTTGAGCATGTAGCGCAAGGGCGGCCAGTCGTCGTAGTTCTTGCGGATGACCTCGAAACCCTTGGGATCCTCGGCCTTGAGGCGGGCGAGCGCGGAGCCGACGCCATACCAGCCCGAGAGGTAGAAACGAGCCTGGCTCCAGGCGAAAACCCACGGGATCGCGCGCAGGTCCTCGAGCGAGGCGGCGCCCGTGCGGCGCGACGGGCGCGAACCGATGCGGCTGGCCTCGATCACGTCGATCGGCGTGGCCTGGCGGAAGAACTCGATGAAACGCGGCGTCTTGATGAGCTCCTGGTAGGCTTCGCGCGAGAACTCGGCGAGCCGGTCCATGACCTTGGCCTGGCCGGACTCGCTGCGGACGGCGACGTCGTGCAGGAAGGTGTTCTGCGTCACGCCGGCCGTGAGCAGCTCGAGGTTGTTCACCGCGGTGATGTGATTGGCGTACTTCTGCGTGATGCTTTCGCCCTGCTCGGTCACGCGCATCTCGCCCTGGATCGAACCCTGCGGCAGCGCGTCGATGAAACGGTGGGTCGGGCCGGCGCCGCGCGAGATGGTGCCGCCGCGACCATGGAAGAAGACGATGCGGACGCCGTGCTTCAGGCCGACGGCGGTCAGGTTCTGCTGCGCCCGGTAGAGATTCCACAGCGAAGCGAGGATACCGCCGTCCTTGTTGGAGTCGGAATAGCCGATCATGACCTGCTGGGTCAGGCCATCCGTGATCCCGGCGTCGCGACGCGCCTCGAGGGTGCGCTTGGTCATCGGATGCGAGAGGAACGCGTCCATGATGCCGGTGCTGCGCTCGAGGTCGCCGATGGTCTCGAACAGCGGGACGA